>NZ_CAXTGZ010000453.1:0-4990 GCF_964243625.1 uncultured Caballeronia sp. | reverse complement strand
AGCAAAAGTTCAGCGAGTTCCGCACCATCAGCGTGGTGGCGATCATCATCGGATTGCTGGCTGCGGCGTTTTCGTGGGTCTCGCTGCGCCGCGCGATCGGGCGTCCGCTCGACGAAGCGCTCGCACAATTCGATGCCATCGCTTCCGGCGACCTGCGCCGCGAACTGATCGTGACATCGCGCGACGAGATGGGCCAGTTGCTCAACGGTCTCGCAAAAATGCAGGCAAGTCTGGTCGACACCGTGCGCTCGGTACGTTCGGGCAGCGAGTCGATTGCATCGGCGACCAAGCAGATTGCAGCGGGCAACATCGATTTGTCGTCGCGCACGGAAGAGCAGGCGTCGGCGTTGCAGCAGACGGCGTCGAGCATGGACGAGCTGACCGGCACGGTGAAGCAGAACGCCGAGAACGCGCGTCAGGCGAGTTCGCTGGCCGCGAACGCGTCGGAGATTGCGAACAAGGGCAGCACGGTGGTCTCGCAAGTCGTCGATACCATGGGCGACATCAACCAGAGCTCGACGAAGATTGCCGACATCATCACGATCATTGAAGGCATCGCGTTCCAGACCAACATCCTGGCGTTGAACGCGGCGGTCGAAGCGGCGCGTGCGGGCGAACAGGGCCGTGGTTTCGCGGTCGTGGCGGCGGAAGTGCGCAGTCTTGCGCAACGTTCGTCGGCGGCGGCCAAGGAGATCAAGGAACTGATCAACACGTCCGTTTCGCGTGTACAGACAGGCACGACGCTGGTGGGCGACGCCGGCCGCACGATGTCCGAGATCATCGGCGCCGTGCAGCGCGTGACCGACATCATGGGCGAGATTGCAGCGGCTTCGCACGAGCAGAGCAGCGGTATCGAGCAGGTGGCGCTCGCCGTCACACAGATGGACGAAGTGACGCAACAAAACGCGGCGCTGGTGGAAGAGGCGGCGGCCGCGGCGCAATCGCTGGAAGATCAAGCGGGCGCGTTGAAGGCGGCGGTATCGGTATTTCAACTGAACGATGGCGGCGTGGAAAGCGTCAAGGTCGTCATAAAGCCGGCGCAGAAACCGACACCCCGTGCCGTTGCAACCCAGCGGCTGGCCCGGCTGAAAGCGCCGCTCGCGGGCGTGGAAAAAGCGAAGCCGGTTGCATTGGCGGGCGCGGCCGACTGGGAAGCGTTCTAAGCGGCAGTCGCCTTCTCAGCCAGGCAGCGAAACGCCAGGCTGATACGCGGACCGGCCACTTCGCTCGTCTTCGGGATGCCGTGGTTGTGCGTGAATTGCGATGCGTAACTCATCACGAGCACGCTCCCCGCATGCAGATCGACGTTGAGCGTGCGCCCCCTGCCTGATTTCGCGCGGATGCTCATGCGGCGCGTGGCGCCCAGCGAAAGAATGGCAATGGGCGCTTTCGCCACGAGCCCCTTGGTGTGGTCGTTGTGCGGCGCGACGCTGTCGTTGCCGTCACGATACAGATTCAACCCGACGCTGTTGAACGCCGCGCCGACGGTCGACCGGACCTGTTCCGCCGCCTGCAGCAGCGGCGCGGGCAGGTCGGCGGCATCGAGCGAAAAATGCGCCATCAGGCGTGGCACATCGACCTCGCGCTCGTACATCATGCGGCGCTGGTTGCTCCAGATCACGCCATCGAGCGCTTGCTCGAACCACGCTTGCGCCGTGGCGGGCGACACCACACCGGGCAGATAGCGAATCCCGCTTTCGGCGTCATCGATGAGATCGAGCGGCACGGGATCGAACAAATCGTTCTGATACACGATATTTCCTCAATCCGCCGAAAACGGCAGTTCCCCCTGGACGGCGATCGGCTCGGCGACATACGACCCCGCTGGCACCAGCGCCGTCACACGCACCCCCAGCAAACGCAAACGCCGGTCGAGCGGCACGCGCCGCAGGCATTCGGTGGCGGCGCGGCGGATATCGGTGGCGTCGGCCGTGGGCGCGGGCACCGTCAGGTCGCGCGTGACCGTGCTGAAGTCGTTGTAACGCAGCTTGATGCCAACCGTGCGGCCTTCGTAGCCTTTGCGCCGCAAGTCGTCGGCCACCCGCGTGCATAAATCCGTGAACGCCGCCGACAACGTGCTGCGATCCTGGCGCGGGTGAAGGTCGCGCTCGAACGTGGTTTCGCGGCTCATCGACTTGGGTTCCGAACTCACGACCACCGGCCGTTCGTCCTCACCTTGCGCGACTTCCACGAGCCACGCCGAATAGCTTCGCCCGAAGGTAGCCTGGAGCAGTTCCGGGTCCGCACGGGCCAGATCGCCGACCGTTTCTATGCCGATGCCGGCCAGCTTTTCGGTCGCCTTCGGCCCGATGCCGTTGACCTTGCGTACTGCCAGCGGCCAGATCCTCAGCGGGATATCGGCGGCGGTGAGGATGGTGAGGCCATCGGGCTTGTCCAGTTCCGATCCGATCTTCGCTAGCAGCTTGTTCGGCGCGACGCTGATCGAGCACGACAGGGCGGTTGCGTCCCGCACGGCCTGCTTGATGCGCGCGGCGGTGTCGGCAGGGTCGCCCGGCAAATCCGTCAGATCGATATAGATTTCGTCGATACCGCGATTCTCGATTTGCGTGGTGAACGTGGCAACGGCTGCCTTGAAAAGCCGCGAATAATGCCGGTACGAATCGAAATCCGTGGGCAGCAAGAAGGCGTCCGGCGCGAGTTGCGCCGCTTTCATCATGCCCATGGCCGAAAACACACCGAGCGCCCGGGCCTCGTAAGTGGAAGTCGTTACCACGCCCCGGCCGGCGTAATCGCGCAGCCGGACGAAACGGCGGCTGCCGTCGGGCAGGGTTTGCGGCGTGGCGTTCCGGCCGCCGCCAATCACAACGGGCTGGCCGCGCAGTTCGGGATAGCGCAACAATTCGACGGACGCATAGAACGCGTCCATGTCGAGATGCGCGATACGGCGCGTGGTCACGACGGCGCTCCAGGATCGGACATGACATCGATAGCTGTATGGATATACAGTATCTTACATCGAAATGGCCTGGCGTCGCCGGGTTCCTTGCTGGGACAACGCTTATTGAAACGGTGAAAGCGCGTGTATAGGTCTATGATTACTCGTCTAATTTATGTCTATAGCCGGGTCCTGACCCGCCCTGGCTGCTAGATGGATTCACTCGAAGATTCAAGTAAATGACCACACAAGAAACCACCGCAGGCTTCTCCGACGAACGGCGCTTCGAGCTGCTGGTGAGCAACGTCAGTGACTACGCAATCTACATGCTCGACCTGAGCGGTCGCATCAACAGTTGGAACGCCGGCGCTCAACGGTTCAAGGGCTACACGGCCAGCGAGATCATCGGCAAGCATTTCTCTCTTTTCTATACCCCGGAAGACCAGCAAAACAACAGGCCCGCTCGCGCCCTGCGCACGGCGCGCGAAGAAGGCCGTTTCGAAGACGAGGGCTGGCGGGTGCGCAAGGACGGCACCCGTTTCTGGGCGAACGTCGTGATCGATCCGATACGCGACCCCGAGGGCAATCTGGTCGGCTTCGCCAAGGTCACGCGCGATATCACCGAACGCAAGGCGGCCGAGGAAGCCTTGCGCGGAAGCGAAGAACGGTTTCGCCTGCTCGTGCAGGGCGTGACGGATTACGCCATTTACATGCTGGCGCCGGACGGTGTGGTCACGAACTGGAATTCGGGGGCCGAGCGCATCAAGGGATACACGCACGACGAGATCGTAGGCCAGCACTTCTCCTGCTTCTATACACCCGAGGATCGCCAGGCCGGCTCTCCTGCAAAAACGCTCGCAGCGGCTGCATCGGTGGGGAGGTTCGAGCAGGAAGGCTGGCGAGTCAGAAAAGATGGGACGCGGTTCTGGGCGCACGTTGTAGTCGATGCAGTCCATGACGATCATCAGAAACTGATCGGCTTCGCCAAGATCACGCGCGACGTCACCGAGCGCAAGTTGGCCGCAGAGGCGCTCGAGCGCGCCAACGCCGCACTGTTCCAGTCGCAAAAGATGGAGGCAGTCGGGCAGCTGACCGGCGGTATCGCGCATGATTTCAACAATCTGCTGACCGTCCTGTCGAGCAGCATGGACCTGTTGACCATGCGTCTGAGCAACCCATCGGACATCCGTATTCTCGATACCATGCGCCGCGCCGTCGAACGTGGCGCGACCCTCACGCAGCAGCTCTTGTCGTTTGCGCGCAAGCAGCCGCTGCAAGTCCAGAACTGCGACCTCAACGTGGTGATTGCCGGTTTCGAAGCGGTGCTCAAGCGCGCGGGCAACTCGAGTATCGAGATTGACTTTGCCTATGTGCCGGAACTGCGGATGGTCGCAATCGATGTTGCGCGGTTCGAGGCGGCGTTGCTCAACCTGGTGGTCAACGCGCGCGACGCGATGCCCGAGGGCGGCAAGATCATCGTGGCGGTGAACAACGCGGATCTCAAGGACGGCGATGTCGGCACACTCAAGGCCGGCGCTTTCATAGCGGTCACCGTCAGCGATACCGGAACGGGCATGGCGGAGCGCGTCATTGCGCGTGCGTTCGAGCCGTTCTTCACGACCAAGGAAGTAGGCAAGGGCTCCGGGCTCGGCTTGAGTCAGGTGTATGGTTTCATAGCGCAGTCGGGCGGCGAGGTGCAGATCGACAGCAAAGAGGGGCAGGGCACCACGATCCGGCTGTATCTGCCGGCCATCGAGGACAGCGCGGTGGAGTCGAAAAGCGCGCCCGCGGCATCGCAAGAGATGATCCTCATGGTCGATGACGAACCGGACGTGCTCGACATAGGCGCGGAGTTGTGCAGGTCGATCGGCTATCAGGTCCTGACGGCGAACAACGCGAAGGAAGCGCTGGAGATGCTGAACCGGAGCGCCAACATTTCGATCTTGTTCACCGACGTCGTGATGCCTCAAGGCATGCATGGACTGGAGCTCGCGCGGACGGCGCGGGCGCTGTTGCCGCAATTGAAGGTCGTCCTTGCGTCGGGTTATCCGCTGCCCATGTTGAAGGAACAGCATGGCCCGACCGATGCATTCA
>NZ_CAXTGZ010000452.1:0-5002 GCF_964243625.1 uncultured Caballeronia sp. | reverse complement strand
CGCCTATTTTTTAAGCGCCAAGTTAGACAAAATCAGCTAAGTACTTGAAGTGTATAGCGGAGCGCAGGGAAATGGGGTGCAGGTGGTCGGAGGTTCAAATCCTCTCGCCCCGACTAATACATATAAGGCTCTTCGGGTTTTGCCCGGAGGGCCTTTTTTCGTTTACTTCCTGATCGGTCAACGATTTTGCTGCGCTGCACGCATCCGAGTGCGCCTTCCCCGCGTATAGACATTTGTGAGCACCATTCGAGTTTCTTTTCAAGGTGCTCACAACGCTATCAATCAACTATAAAAGCCAAGGCCAGACAAGCCGGCGCAGTTCCACCGCGACCTGTACTGCCGCATTCCGGGGAAACACATATGTCAGCCAGCAAGAGCAACAAATTACGCAAGCCAGCCCGCAAAAAGACAAACAACCCCGCCTTCGACAGCAAGCTCTGGCCCGTTCACGCCATGATCGTGTCCAGAAGCGCATCCCATATCGCAAGCACGTTGTCAGCGCAGCCGCGCATCAATGCACTCGCCGAAGCGCTCGCGGAAGTCGCGCAGGATTTCGGCGATGACGCCATCGACGGCTTCCTGATCGCCCTGAAAAGCTGGTTCGTCCAGCGGGAATACGGCGCCGCCATAGAATTGATCGGGTACTTCCAGGAGCATGGCCGCCTGCCCGAAATCGCGCAGCCGTCGCAAACAGGAGTTCGACGTATATCGCGGCGGAGTTCGAAGGACGACAACGTCACTTCGCTGCGCGCAGCATGACCCAATCGCGAAAACGCCCGGTTATCGTCTAAATAACCGGGCGTTTTTCGAAAAGCTTCGCTTATCAACGCAACGCTGAATAAGCGGTCGGCGCCAAAAAGTGATTCTCGATGCGTTCGACGATCGGCGACTTCGCCTCGGTCTCGGCGCGCTTGGCGATCCACTCCGCATCGGCCTGGAACGCGTTCCACTTTTCTTCGCGCTCAGCGAGACTTTCCCACTTCAACAGATAAGTCAGGGCGTGATTGCTCGGGCCGGCGATCGTCGTCCAGAACCCGATCGGTTCGATGCCATATTTCTTGAAGAAATCCAGCGTGATGTTGGTGAACCGGTCGTTCAACGCTGGCAAACGGCCCGGCGCGCAATGATAAATACGCATTTCAACGATCATTTTTTCCCCGTGAACATAAAGTAATGCAGCCGTAAAACAAGCCGCGCTTGGACTCACCACGAGCAATCGTACCGGCGTTTCATCTCATTCGCACGCGGTGCTGCATCAAGCCATCACTGAGCCGCAACCAAGCCAACATCAAGCCTGCTTGGCCGGCCCGAAATCCTCGGCATCGACGTCATAGCCTGACGGTTCCCATCGGATGGCAAGCAACGCGATGAGCCCCGCCAGCGGCGCAACCGCAATGATCCAGAAGACCTTCGTGCCAAGCGCCGCCGAGAGCACAGGAAACAGAAAGAGCGATACAGTCGAACTGGCACGCATCAGCGTCTGGTTGAAACCCACGCCAACGCCCCGCAGCGACGTTGGATAGCTGAGCGACGCGAAGGTCATGCTGTGCGAGCCGGGACCGAATCCCTGGCCGAGCAGGAACACGGCGAGAAAGCCGATCGCCATGACGACTTGTGCGCCGCCGGCCGGCCGCCCGACCACAGCAAGACCGATCAGCGCCGCCAGTTGGAAGGCATAGCCCAGCACGGTCAGCTTCCACGCGCCGACCTTTGGCACGGTGCGCACGGCGATCAGTCCACCTACGAACGCAAAACACAGGTTCAACGCGAGCGAGGCAAGGATGGTGGTGAGCATCGACTGCGCGAGGAAACTCGAGATGATCACGGGCAGGCCAAAGGCCACGGCGTTATACGCAAACGATGAAGCCACGGCAATGATGGTCGCGAGCACGGTCCGGCGAAGATAGACACCACGCAACAACACGCCGTAGTTGCTCCACGTTGCCTTGTGCACCGGCGCCTTTGTGCCCTGGAGCGCGGTGGCATCGACTTCGACATCGATGCCGTACGAGCGCTTCAAAATCTGGGCAGCGCCGCGCAGATCACCCTGGTTCGCGGCCCAAACCGGCGATTCGCTGATGTAGCGGCTGCGGATCGCGATGATCACCAGCGCCGGCAATGCGCCAAAGCCCAGAGTCAGGCGCCACAACCAGCCTGAATGGCTGGCCGGGAGCACGGCGTACAAAGCGAGCACGAGCAGATAAGACACGCTGATGGCGGCGTACCACGTCGGGCACCACATCGCGATGCGCGCCGCCTTGTTGCCGCGGCCGTTCAAACGCGAAAACTCGGCGAGAAACGCCATCGCGACAGGCAAATCGATACCGACGCCCAACCCCATCACGAAACGCGCTCCGCCCAGCACCCAGGCATTGGGCGCGAGGCCGCACGCAATCGCCGCGACGACGAAGAAGAACATGTCGGCCATGAAGACGCGGTATCGGCCGATCTTGTCGGTGAGATAACCGCCCAGGAACGCACCGATGATCGCCCCGAAAGTAATGGCCGACGCGACAAAACCCGTTGCCGCCGGCGTCAGCGAAAACTCGCGGGCGATATCCTTGATGCCGAACGCTAGCGCGCCGAGATCGTAGGCATCGAGGAAAACACCACCCAACGCAATCGCGATGACGATGCGCGCATCGCTTCCCACTGCAGCGCCGCGGTTGACGAGCTGGGAGACATCGGCGGCACTGCGGATGACGGGACGCGCTGCGTCGGAGGCCGAAGACGCAATTGCGGGCTCTGCCGCGAAGGAAGTAGACATGGGATGGGCTACGCTGAATGAAGCCGGAAAATAAGCTGTAAAAAAGCTATCAAGCGCGCGATGGTACCGGCGCGCGTGCCTCATCCCAAATTCATTTTTGTTATTTGATGAATGAAGGCGGAGCCAATCCGCCTTTCGTTTCGAATTACTGTTGCGGCATTGCCGCCATTGCTTCCCGGATCTGTTCCGGGCTCAAATCACGGGTATGCGTTGCGAGCGACCAGCGGTGACCGAACGGATCTTCGACCTGGCCATACCGGTCACCCCAGAACATGTCGGTCACCGGCATGATGACCTTGGCACCCGCGTCAACGACTTGAGCGAACGCGGCATCTACGTCGTTCACGTATAAATGCAGCGTCACCGGCGAGCCTTTCAATGTGAGCGGACTATGATTGCCGCAATTCTCGAACTCTTCGGCAAGCATCAGCGTGGAATCGCCGATACCCAGCATGGCGTGCATCACCGTGCCGCCAGGTCCGGGCAGCCGCGTGTGTTCGACTGCATTGAACGCCTTGATATAAAACGCGATTGCGTCGGCGGCGCCTTTGCAAACCAGATGAGGCGTAATCGTATGCATCCCGTCCGGGACTGGCTTGACTGTAGACGTGGGCATTGCAGTGCTCCTTGATTGAGAGGATTTGACCACCAGAGCCGGCGCAGCTCGAGCGCCTGCCATAACGCGACGTGCCAAACCCTGATAGATCGACAAACTCAGTCAAAAAAACTGGGTGAGCCATTCGTGCTGCGCCGCCATCTTTTGAATTTATCGTATCCATGCAAACCGCAGTACTTTTTGCCATCTAAAATTACGTTCGAAGTACATACATGAATCACTTTTACCGTTAATCCGCGCATTGCAGGCAATCTCGATGCATAATCCCGTTCGGCTTGAAATCTTGAACAAACGTGTGGTGAGACAATTCAAGGGTTGATTACGTTAATTGACTGATTTAATGCGAAGTTTATTTCTCTGACCATTTACCTTTCTTCTGATTGAATCGCCTGTTGTTTATATGGCCTGGGCTGCTTCTTTCTTTCAGTGAAGCGCGATACCGTTCTACGTTTACATGCGCAGCCTCGCTTCCGTCCCTTTAAATAAAGCTAAAGTTTTACTGCCGGTGGCCGAAAGCCCATCTATGGACCACGAACTTAACACTCCCGACAACTCCAATGATCCGACCTTTCTAAGAGCTCGGGCGTTGAGCATCAGTGTCGGCGCAATTCGCAAGGCGCAAGGAAAGGCGTCTCCCGCTGACTTTCCGGTAGGAACTGTAGAGTGGCATGCAGTCGTCGAAGATTTCGCCAATGATGTGTTGAAGGCAATGCTCTCGGAACCGGATTTACCGCTGATCGAAATCCGGCGCGACAATGCGAGAAAATGACGAGGCGTGAAGCCATTAACAATCATTTTCCAATTCGTCAGTCCGATAAAGCCAAAAGGCGTCGCTGATTAATCAGCGACGCCTTTTCGCGTACATGAAACTGGCCTTTGACCCAGCCTCTCGTTCAGCCTCTAACTCATCCGCCCAATAAATCGATCACCTTAAGCAAATCTTTACGCAACTGATCGACATCGACCGAGACATTCACCTCGGATACTCCACCCGACTCTGCAATGTCGTCAGTATCGGCGGCATTCCCATTCGGACGTCCGTGTGAATCGAGCCGGTTACGCGCGCCGTTGATGGTAAAACCCTGTTCATACAACAGTTCGCGAATGCGGCGGATCAGCAGGACTTCATGATGCTGGTAATAACGACGATTGCCCCGCCGCTTCACGGGCCGCAGTTGCGTGAATTCCTGTTCCCAGTAGCGCAGCACATGCGGCTTGACGCCGCAAAGCTCGCTCACTTCACCAATGGTGAAGTAGCGTTTGGCAGGGATTGGAGGCAGGACGACTTTTTCCATCGTCAATCAACCGTGGTGGTGAATGTCGCGAAACTTGCGGATATCGCTAATAAGCGCTCGGGCGATACATACCGTATGCCCGTCACTTCAGCGGCCGAAACTGTTTTCAGCACCAGCTTCCACCAGCGCTTTCAACTTCTGACTCGCATGAAACGTGACGACACGGCGCGCCGCAATGGGAATGGCTTCTCCCGTTTTTGGATTACGGCCGGGACGCTGCGGTTTGTCGCGCAATTGGAAGTTGCCAAAGCCGGATAGCTTGACACTGTCGCCGCTTTCAAGGGCGTCGCGAATCACCTCGAAAAATGCTTCCACCATGTCTTT
>NZ_CAXTGZ010000451.1:0-5004 GCF_964243625.1 uncultured Caballeronia sp. | reverse complement strand
AAGCTGAAGCCAAGCGCCAGCAGCTTGCGGCGCAACAGGCGGCGCAGCAGGCCGCCGCGGCGGCAAAAACCGCTCAGGAAAAGCAAAAACTGGCCGATAAGCAGAAGCAACTCGCCCAGCAGAAGCTCGATCAGCAGAAAGCGGCGCAGCAGGCCAAGGAAAAGCAGGCCGAGGCTGACAAGGCCGACCAGCAGAAGGAACAAGCCGACGCCAAGGCGAAGGCACAAGCAGACGCCAAGGCCCAAGCCGAAAAGGCACAGGCTGAGGCGAAGGCAAAAGCCAAGGCTCAGGCCGACGCGCAAGCGAAGGCCAAGCTCGACAAGGAACGCAGTGCGCGGCTCGCGGCGCTGCAGGGCCAGGCGGGCGGCGGCACGAGTTCGAGCGGCGACGGCCTGGCCAAGAGCGGCACGGGCAGCGGCGCGGGCGGGACGGCGACATCGGCGGGATATGCTGAGAAGGTGCAGCGCCGCGTGCGTCCGAATATCGTGTGGGCCGGGGAGACGGCGGGACTGGAGACCGTGGTCGCGGTGCGTTGTTCGCCGACCGGAACGTTGTTATCGGCGACGATTCGCCGTTCGAGCGGCAACGAGCAATGGGACGAAGCGGCGCTGCGAGCGGTTCAGCGCTCGGACCCCATGCCCGTCGATACCAACGGTCAGGCGCCCTCCGCCTTTACGATCACCCTGCGCCCGGCGGGCGGTTGATCGGACTGGGCTGCGCGGCTCACTATTTTTGTGATGCTGGCGTCCATCGTGTGAAGATTGGGAACGAATTGTGCGATTGGCGGTCTGTTGTGCAGCCGTCAATAGTTTAAATATTGCTTTTTTGGAATCAGATACATGAGTTTGATGACGAAGCTTGGCCTGAAAACGCTTGTTGCCTCCTGCCTGATCGCTGTGGGAACGTCCGCCGCGCAGGCGCAACTCAACGTGCTCGTGACTGGCGTGGGTTCGACTCAGTTTCCTATCGCCACCGCTACTTTCGCCAACGAAGCGAATTCGCCGCAGCAGGTCAGCGCGATCATTCGCCAGGATTTGCAGCGCAGCGGCAAGTTCACGAATGTCGATGCGGGCGGCACGCCGGTGTCGGAAACGGATTCCGTCGACCTTGGCAGCTGGAAAGCCAAGGGCGCGGACGCCTTCGTGTCGGGCAGCGTGACCAAGCTGCCGAACGGCCAGTTCGAAGTGCGCTTTCGCCTGTATGACACGGTCAAGCAGGAAAGCCTGGGCGGCCTCTCGCTCGTGAGCCCGGAAAGCGGCTTGCGCATGAGCGCGCACAAGGTTGCCGACTACATCTACGCGAAGTTGCTGGGCGGGCGCGGCGTGTTCGCAACGCGGCTTTCTTACGTGATCAAGACCGGCGGCCGTTATCAATTGCAGATTTCCGACTCTGACGGCCAGGACGCACGCATTGCGCTCTCCAGCCCCGAGCCGATCATCTCGCCGGCCTGGTCGCCTGACGGCACCAAGGTGGCGTATGTTTCGTTCGAAAAGAAAAAGCCCGTTGTCTACATTCACGATTTGCCGACAGGCAAACGCGTGATCGTATCGAATCAGAAGGGCAATAACAGTGCACCGGCATGGTCGCCGGACGGCCGCAAGCTCGCGGTCGCCCTGTCCCAGACCGGCAACACGCAGATTTTCCAGGTGAACGCAGACGGCAGCGGTCTGCGTCGCCTGACGACGGGCAGCTCGATTGACACCGAGCCGGCTTACTCTCCCGATGGCAATTCGATTTACTTCACGAGCGACCGAGGCGGCGCGCCCCAGATTTACAAGATGTCGGCGAACGGCGAAAGCGCCGGCACTGCACAGCGCGTCACATTCACGGGCAGCTACAACACCAGCCCGCGTGTGAGCCCGGACGGCAAGCAAGTCGCGTACATTTCGCGCGTTGGCGGCGGTTTCAAGTTGTATCTGCTGGACCTTGCGTCCGGTACGGCAACGGGACTGACCGACACCACGCATGACGAATCGCCCAGCTTCGCGGCGAATGGTCAGTACATCCTCTACGCCACCCAGGTGAACGGGCGTGGCGTGTTGGCAGCCGTGTCGACCGATGGTCGTACGCGGCAAGTCTTGTCGCTTCAGGGGGGCAGCGTACGCGAGCCGTCCTGGGGTCCGTTCATGCAGTAAACCTAATGCAATAACTCAAGCAGCAACACACAAGGAGAGTAACCATGATGTCTAAAATTCGTATCGGCTTTGCAGTGGCGATGGTCGGTGCATTGGCCGCATGTCATTCAGGCGTCAAGCTGGATGAAGGTGCAAACAAAGGCGCGATCGGCACGCAACCCGACGCGAACGCAGTTCAACAGGTCAACGTCGATCCGCTGAACGATCCGAACAGCCCGTTGGCGAAGCGCAGCATTTACTTCGACTTCGACAGCTACGCAGTTCGTGACGACTACCAGCCGCTGCTGCAGCAACACGCACAGTATCTGAAGAGCCATCCGGATCGCCACGTCCTGATCCAGGGCAACACCGACGAACGCGGCACGAGCGAGTACAACCTGGCACTGGGCCAGAAGCGTGCTGAAGCTGTGCGCCGTGCAATGTCGCTGCTGGGTGTGGCCGACACGCAAATGGAAGCCGTGAGTCTGGGCAAGGAAAAGCCGCAGGCTACCGGTCATGACGAATCGTCGTGGGCGCAAAACCGCCGCGCTGATCTCGCTTATCAACAGTAATAGAACCAGTCACGGGTGATTCGCCGTATGTTGTATCGCTTCCCTTCGCTGCGCGCGGTCGCAGTTGCTTGTTTGCTGGGCTCGGCCGTGGTCGGCGGATCGGCGCATGCAGCATTGTTCGACGACAATGAAGCCCGCAAGGCCGTGCTCGATTTGCGCACGAAAACGGACGGTCTTTCGAGCCAGTTGTCTTCGGCTCAGCGCACTATCCTCGATCAGCAGAACCGTCTCGACCAGTTGAATCAGCAGGTCGCGACGCTTCGTGGCCAGAACGAGGATCTGGCCAACCAGCTGACCACGTTGCAGAAGCAGCAGAAAGACTACTACGCCGACCTCGATGGCCGGTTGAAGAAGCTCGAGCCGCAGCAGCAGACGGTGGATGGCGTGCAGGGTACGGTGCAGCCCGGCGAGACTGATTCGTTCAATGCGGCATCGACGCAGTTTCGCAACGGTGACTTCAAGAATGCGGCGGCGTCGTTCAAGACGTTCGTGGCGAAGTATCCGCAAAGTCCGTATCAGCCGACCGCGCAGTATTGGCTGGGCAACGCGCAGTATGCGTTGCGCGATTACAAGGCATCGACCGCTACCTGGCAGAATCTGGTGAAGAATTTTCCGACGCATCCGCGGGCGCCCGACGCGCTGCTCGCAATCGCGAACAACCAGATCGAGCAGGGTCAGAAACCCGCTGCAAAGAAGACGCTGGAACAAATCATCTCGCAGTATGGTGGAACCGAAGCCGCGCAGTCGGCTGAAAGCAAGATGTCGCAAGTGAAGTAAGCGTCAGGGTCGTTTGGCATTTGTTTTCGACCCTGATTCGCGCCTCTCGTGAGAAAGCCCGTAGCGTTGTGCTACGGGCTTTTTCTTTGAGTTTTGCGTGTCTTTCTGCCTCTTTTGTCTGTTTCATCGTGCGATGGATTTTTACGCGCCGTTGACAACTAGTGCTCGCTGTGACTATAATTTCGGCTCTTTGGGTCGTTAGCTCAGCTGGTAGAGCAGCGGACTTTTAATCCGTTGGTCACAGGTTCGAATCCCGTACGGCCTACCAAAGACAAGAAGGGCTCAGCGAAAGCTGAGCCCTTTTTCCGTTTACGCGCGGTAACGCCGAGGTTGCATGAGCGCCGATTTCGCAAACTAACGCATGCTGAATTGCGAAACGAGCCCGGCTGAATATCTGTAAAAAAAGGGTTCGCACAGCCGGGATCAACTGCATGTTCGAAGCCGGCTCGCTATACTGCACGCCCTTGACCGTGCGTCCTGATACGCCGATGATCGATAATTCTTCGCCTCCGCTCCTCTGACACTTAGTAGAGCGTATCGAACACGTCGCGCTTTTGGCCAGGATCAGCACCTGAATAATGCCTTTCCGGCCACTTGAACCAGAGTTGATGAAATGCTTCGTAAAGTCGTATCGTTTGTCGCCGTCATTGTCCTGTTACTGGCAGGCCTGGCCTACTACTGTATGTCCTCGCCAGCTGGAATTGCCAAAGCACTGACTGTCTACTCTGCCATCAAGCCATTGAAGGTCGAACCCGTACGCGATGACGTCTATTACGTGACCGGAGGCTTTTCGAATAGTGGTTTTGTCGTAGGCGACACTGGTGTGATCGTCATCGATGCACAGATGTTCGAGCCGGCCGCCAACAAGGTGCTCAAAGCCATCGCCGGGATCACGCCGCTGCCGGTGAACACCATGATCCTGACGCACAGCGATCCAGACCACGTCAATGCGTTGCCGGCTTACCCGCGCGGAATGCAAGTCATCGCCCAGGACAACACGCGGGCGGAAATGCAAGCGGCGCTCGATAACCCCAATGAGAACAAAACGCCAACGCCTCCCGGCTTGAAGGACTATTTGCCGACGAAGAACGTGAAAAGAACGAGAGCCTGGTTGTGGACGGAGTTCAATTGGACTTTCTGCATATTGCGCCGGCCCACACAGATGGCGACCTGATTGTGTACTTACCCGCAAAGAAAATCGTGTTTGCCGGGGACATCCTGACGCCTGGCTCCGGCCCGTACCCTGGCATACACCTCGCAAAACACGGCTCCTCGCTAGGCTGGATCAAGACGATGCAGGCCCTGATCGCGCTGGATGCGGACATTTACATTTCCGGGCACGGCGAGCCGCTTAAACACGACGATCTGCAATCTCGCCTTCAGGCTGCAGTGCAACGAAGGGCTGAAATAGCGCGCATGGTGGCGCAAAACAAAAGTCTGGACGAAGTGAAAGCAATCCTCAACGACCCGGCGCCGACGGGCGTCGAAAAAGGGTTTCCGACGTTCACTGACACGACATACCAGGAACTTACCCAAAAATG
>NZ_CAXTGZ010000450.1:0-5018 GCF_964243625.1 uncultured Caballeronia sp. | reverse complement strand
ACCACCGTCACGCGAGTCACGTGCACCAGCGCTCGCCGGCTTGTTGCCCCAGCCACCCGGCTTGCCCGTACCGCTGCTGCTGCCGCCGCCACTACCAAAACGACGGCCTGCGCCAGCACCTGCACCACCGCCCGGACGGCCACGGCCGCCAAAGCCCGGACGACCACCGCCACCAGCGGGAGCCGAACGACGCGGTTCGAAGCCGACAATGACGCTCACTGCCAACGGCAGACGAACGAAACGCTCGATGCGCTTGAGCGCGCCTTGCTCTGCATGGTGCACGAGGCTGATTGCCGTGCCCGTACGGCCAGCACGGCCCGTACGACCGATACGGTGAACATAGTCTTCCGCGAACTTCGGCAGATCGTAGTTGAATACGTGGGTGATGCCGGGGATGTCGATACCGCGAGCCGCGACATCGGTTGCCACCAGCACGCGCACCTTGCGTTCACGCAGCGCACGGATCGTGCGGTTACGCGCGCCTTGCGGCAGATCGCCGTGCAGTGCAGCCGATTCAAAACCAGCGTCCGACAGACGGATAGCCAGTTGGTCAGCATCGTTCTTGGTTGCCGTGAAAACGATAGCCTGGTCGAGGCCTTCATCGCGCAACAGATGGTCGAGCAGACGATCCTTGTGATCGCGGTCATCGACGTAATGCACTGTCTGCGCAATGTTGTTCTGTGCTTCGAGCTTTTGAATGATCTCGATGCGTTCCGGGTTCTTCAACAGGCGGCCGGTCAGCGAGCTGATCTTGCCGTCGATGGTCGCCGAGAACAGCAGCGTCTGACGCGAAGCGGGCGTAGCGGCAACAATGGTCTCGATGTCGTCGATGAAACCCATGTCCAGCATGCGGTCGGCTTCGTCGAGCACGAGCATTTGCAGTTGCGACAGGTCAATACGGCCGCGTTCCAGGTGATCCAGCAGACGGCCCGGCGTTGCGACCAGGATTTCCGGGTTCTTCGCGAGCAGCATCAATTGCTGGCCATAGGCAACGCCACCCAGGATGCTGACGGTACGCAGCCGGCGCAGGTGCTTGCCGTACGTGGTTGCAGCAGCTGTAACCTGCATGGCGAGTTCGCGCGTGGGCGTCAGAACCAGCATGGTCGGACGGGCGACCGGCTGCTGGCGGCGTGCCGGACGCGCATTCGGGTCATGCGGCTCACGGGGAGCTGCGGCCTTGGTTTTTTCGAGCTGCGAAAAACGTTCGATAGCCGGCAGCATGAACGCTGCCGTCTTGCCCGAACCGGTCGGGCTGGAAACCAGCAAGTCACGGCCGGCGAGCGCTGCGGGAATTGCGCGCTGCTGAACCGGGGTCGGTACTTGATAGCCGGAAGCGGTCAGCGCAACGACGATCTCGGGCGACAGGCCGAGCGACTCGAAGCTCGGGCCAGTCTGCACAGCGATTGCGGCGGCGACAGGCGCTACTGATGAAATGGGGGTGGGAGCAGCCGGCGAAGCAGATGCTGCGGGCATGGCGGGTGTATCGGCGCCTAGTGCCTGTGCAGCGATGGAGTCCAGCGGGCTGTTGGTGTTGCTCGAAGTCATGTCGATCCTTGAAACGGGGAATAAGGCGTGTGGCGCCAATCGGCATACCCAAGTCGTCAGATTCAGCGAGCAAAGAAGCAGCGAGCAAATCGAAAAACGGGGGCAGCTCGCAACAATGAAGGCGAGCTTTTCGTTAGAAGCTGTATCGGATTCGACAGGCCGAGGCGGCGTTGTCGTCAGCCTGATGCATGATCGGCCGAAGAAGGCCTAGCAGGGAGGGGACAGTTTCTAAACTGGATTGGAGCAAAACGCTACGAGGCGCCGCGCTGCGTGCGATGAACCGACCTCAAACATCAATTCACCCGGTCACAGTGAAGCGCAGGCAACAGTATATCGGGAATTGTTGCGCTGCGCCAGATTTTAAGACAGTTTGATTCGATTGGCGCTTCACCCGCTGCAAAGTTGCGGGCGTTCTTACCAGTGCTTACGCAGATTCGCCATTTTTCAGCGATTCCACCAGTTCCACGTATTGCTGCTTGGCCGTGTCCTGCGATGTGCCAGTTAGCGCTGACCAGGCATCGTACTTGTATTTCCCGACAATATCGGCGAAACCGGGCTTGTCGCCGTCCGCATCGCCCACGCTGCCTTGCTTGAACAGCGCGTAGAGGCGCAGCAAGGTGAGATTGCCCGGACGTTCAGGCAAATCCTTGACACCGGCCTGGGCTTTTGCGAACTGCGCATCGATATCGCTCATTCTTGGTCTCCGTAATTGCTGGTTCAGGGCGATCGATCATAGCAAGCGTACTCAAAGCAGATTTCGAAGGTTTATTCCAAAATCGTCGCAGAGGGAATTACCAGGAACCGGCGTGAGCAGGCACTCACGCACCCTTCGGCGCCGACGCCACGCATTACAATAGCGGCTATGACACGTACCGTTTTGCTCGCTCTCGATACATCGACCGAATTCTGCTCGGTCGCGCTGCTGGTCGCCGGTCCGGCGGCCGACTCGGCATATCGAAACCCTCCGCACCATGTTTCCGGCGAAATCCGCGTCTGGTTCAGCCATGAAATGACCGGGCCGGTCTCCAGCACGCGTTTGCTGCCTGCTATCCGCGAACTGTTCGATGAAGCAGGTCTTAAGCTCGCCGATTGCAGCGCGATCGCCTTTGGCGCCGGGCCGGGATCGTTCACGGGCTTGCGTACGGCAACAGGCGTGGCGCAGGGGCTCGCGTTCGGTTTGAGTGTGCCGGTTGTCCCAATCGGAACCTTGCTTGCGTGCGCCGAGTTCGCGCGGCTGCATGATCCAGCGGTCACGCGTGTGCTCGCAGCACTCGACGCCCGCATGAACGAGGCGTACTGGGCAGATTTCCGCTGGGACGACGCCACGAACGAATGGGTCACGATCCAGGCGGCATCGCTGGATGTTCCTGGCGCGATTGCGGCGCCCGATGTTCCGTTCGTGCTTGCGGGCAATGCAGCCGCCGCATTCGGCGATGTTTTATCGCTCCAGCAATCGGCCGCATGCCGAGTCGACTTCGATGCGCTTCCCCATGCCTTGCCTGTCGCGCTCGCCGGCCTCCGCGCGTTTCGCGACGGCCGCACGGTCGCGCCAGACCAGGCAGCACCGGAATATGTGCGCAACAAGGTCGCGCAAACCACGGCCGAGCGCATGGACGCGCGGGCAGCCAAAGCCGCCGCCGCTCAACTGGATTCCCGGGCCGCTTCCGCCGCGGAGCCGTTACGGTGAGCGGCGTGTTGCTCGCCGATCGCTATCTGTCTCCCATGACGGAGGCCGATCTCGATGAAGTCGCCGCCATCGAAAAGATTGCGTATGAATTTCCGTGGAGCCGCGGCAATTTCCAGGATTCGCTGCGCAATGGCTACTTCGGCGTGTGTCTGCGCCATGTCACTGGCACGTTGCTCGGTTATTGCGTGCTCATGCCGGTCGTCGATGAAATGCACTTGCTGAATCTTTGCGTCGCGCCGCAAGCACAACACGCGGGCGCCGGGCTGACGCTGTTGCGCGAAGCGGTGCGCATTTCGAAGCACCAGAAGCTCGATGGCGTGCTGCTCGAAGTGCGGCCTTCGAACCCACGCGCCATATGGCTTTACGAGCGCTTCGGATTTATGACCATCGGGCGTCGGAAGAACTATTACCCGGCGCGGCATCGTTCGCGCGAGGATGCGCTTGTCATGCGCCTGACGTTTTCAAGGGAGGCCGCCGATGGCGCTGCCTAAGTCGATGCTCGACGAGTTTGGACTCGGGACTATCTGGGTGAGGCGGGGAACGCAGCCGGTCGAAACGGCTGTGGAACCCGTTGCAGTCGCGCCCGAAAGATCGACAGCCGTTCCGTTGAACCGCGCAGCGGCGGCTGAACTTGCTGAACTCGAGCGCGCCGCGCCGGGCGCGCCGCAGCGTAGCGCCAGCGAGACCTTGACCGCGCTCGATGCCGTGCTTTCGGCGGCGCAAAAGAGCCAGAACGTTGCGCGAGAAACGCCAGAAGCGTCAGAAGCGCCGGTGGTGGCGAAGTCCGATCCGCAGGAACCGCCTGCCTTCGATGACATTCCGTGGATCGACGATCTTCCGCAACACATGCCGCCCGAACCGGAAGCCATCGATGAAACCGCGAACGACATCGCGTCCCTCGACTGGGACACGCTTGCCGCCCGCGTCTCCGTTTGCGAGCGCTGCAAGTTATGCGAGCGGCGCACGAACTCGGTTTTCGGCGTGGGCGACCGTGATGCCGACTGGATGCTGATCGGCGAAGCACCGGGCGAAAACGAGGACAAGCTAGGGGAGCCGTTCGTCGGGCAGGCGGGCAAGCTGCTTGACAGCATGTTGCATGCGGTGGCGTTATCGCGTGAAGACAATGTGTTTATCGCGAACGTGATCAAGTGCCGCCCGCCCGGCAACCGTAATCCTGAACTCGATGAAGTCGCGCGTTGCGAGCCATATCTGAAGCGTCAGGTCGCACTGGTGAAGCCAAAGCTGATCGTCGCGCTGGGACGTTTCGCGGCGCAAAGTCTGCTGAAGACCGAGGCGAGCATTGCGTCGCTGCGCGGGCGGGTGCATGACTATGAGGGCGTGCCGGTCATCGTGACGTATCACCCCGCGTATCTGCTGCGCAGCTTGCCCGACAAAGCCAAGGCGTGGGCCGACCTGTGCCTTGCCCAGGCGACTTATCGCGAGTCGCTGAAGGTGGCGGACGGCGCATGAGCTTCGCCGGCGCGGTTGCGCGATTCAACGATCCTGCCGTCCGGGATCTCGCGTGGCTGCTGTTCTCACCTGACTTGCTGAGCGCGTCACATGCGGGCGCGCCGATCGCGTGTCCTGTCGAAAGCGATAAGCGCGCAGCCGTTTCAGGCTGGCTCGAAGCGCTCGATGACCATCCCGAAGCGCTTCACGCGCTGGTCCGCAAACCGTCGCTGAGACGGCTCGGTCTCTATGCCGAGGCCTTGCTCGACTACTTTTTGACGCATGGACCCGCTGCACGGCTGATCGCCGCCAACGTGCCGTAGCGCGCAGCGGGGCA
>NZ_CAXTGZ010000449.1:0-5026 GCF_964243625.1 uncultured Caballeronia sp. | reverse complement strand
CCAGACGCATGGCGTTTTGCATCGCACGCTTCATCGCGCGGCGGAACATGATCCGGCGCTCGAGTTGTTGCGTGATCGAATCAGCGATCAACTGTGCGTCGGTTTCCGGCTTGCGGATTTCTTCGATGTTGACGTGGACCGGAACACCCATGCGGCGTTGCAGTTCCGACTTCAACAGTTCGATATCCTCACCCTTCTTGCCGATCACAACGCCCGGACGCGAGCTGTAAATCGTGATACGTGCGTTCTTCGCCGGACGCTCGATGACTACCCGACCAACCGAAGCGTTCTTCAGCTTCTTCTTCAGGTATTCACGAACACCGATGTCTTCCTGCAGCATCGACGCGAAATTGGTGTTGTTCGCGTACCAACGCGACGCCCAATTTCGGCTGACAGCCAGACGGAAGCCTGTCGGATGAATTTTTTGTCCCATCGTATGGCTCCTTAATTCCCGACCGTCACAGTGATGTGACAGGATTGCTTCTCGATGCGGTTACCACGGCCTTTTGCGCGCGCGGTAAAACGCTTCAGGGAAGCGGCCTTGTCGACCATGATGCTCGTTACCTTGAGCTCGTCGATGTCGGCGCCTTCGTTGTGTTCCGCATTCGCGATCGCAGACAACACGACCTTCTTGACAATACCCGCCGCCTTCTTCGGCGAGAACGTCAGAACGTTCAGCGCCTTGTCGACCGGCAAACCACGGATCTGGTCAGCCACAAGACGCGTTTTCTGCGCCGAGATGCGGGCACCGCGATGAATAGCTTTTACTTCCATCTTGATAGCCCCTTATTTCTTGGCCTTCTTGTCGGCTGCATGACCCTTGAACGTACGGGTCAATGCGAACTCGCCAAGTTTGTGGCCGACCATGTTTTCCGAAACATAAACCGGGACGTGTTGACGGCCGTTATGAACGGCGATCGTCAGACCGATGAAGTCCGGCAGGATCGTCGAACGACGCGACCAGGTCTTGATCGGTTTCTTGTCACGCGCAGCTGCGGCAGCCTCAACCTTCTTCAGCAAATGAGCGTCGCAGAACGGACCTTTTTTAACAGAACGTGCCATTGCTTACTCCTTAGCGCTTGTGACGGCGCTGAACGATCATCGTCGTCGTGCGCTTGTTGCTGCGGGTGCGATAGCCCTTAGCCGGGGTTCCCCACGGGCTGACCGGATCGCGACCTGCTGCCGTCTTACCTTCACCACCACCGTGCGGGTGATCGACCGGGTTCATTGCAACGCCACGCACCGTTGGGCGGATACCGCGCCAGCGGTTAGCACCGGCCTTACCGATTTGACGGAGGCTGTGCTCTTCGTTGCCAACTTCACCAATCGTCGCGCGGCACTCGATGTGCACACGGCGAATTTCACCCGAACGCAGGCGAACCTGAGCGTACGTGCCTTCGCGAGCCAGCAACATGGCCGACGTGCCCGCCGAACGCGCCATTTGCGCACCCTTGCCCGGCAACATCTCGACGCAGTGAATCGTCGTACCGACCGGAATGTTGCGGATCGGCAGGGTGTTACCCGAGCGGATCGGCGCTTCCGAACCAGACATCAACGATTGACCCACCGTCGCACCCTTCGGAGCGATGATGTACTTGCGCTCGCCGTCTGCGTACAGAACCAGCGCGATGTTCGCGCTACGGTTCGGATCGTACTCAAGACGTTCGATCTTTGCCGGAATTCCGTCCTTGTTGCGACGGAAATCGACCATACGGTAGTGTTGCTTGTGACCGCCACCCTTGTGACGCGTCGTGATGCGACCGGAGTTGTTCCGGCCGGCGGTCACGGACTGTGCGTCGAGCAGCGCTGCATGCGGCTTGCCCTTGTACAGGTCCTTGTTGACCACCTTGACCATCGCGCGGCGACCCGGCGAAGTCGGCTTAACTTTTACGATTGCCATGATTACTTGGCCTCCGCTTCAAAGTTGATTTCCTGGCCGGGCTTCAGGCAGACATATGCCTTCTTCACGTCTTTGCGCTTGCCCATGAAGCGGCCAAAGCGCTTGGCTTTACCCTTCGTGACCAGCACGTTGACGGAATTGACTTCTACCTTGAACAGCAGCTCGACAGCAGCCTTCACTTCCTGCTTCGTGGCATCGGGCGCGACTTCGAACACAACTTGCTCGTTCTTGTCGGCCACCAGCGTCGCCTTTTCGGAGATCACCGGCGCGAGCAGGACCTGCATCAAACGATGATCGTTCTTGCGAATCTCGCTCATGACAGCAACTCCTCGATCTGGGCGACCGCAGCCTTCGTAATCAGGATCTTCTTGAAGTAGATCAACGAGAGCGGGTCGGCGTAACGCGGCTCGACAACGGCCACGTGGGCCAGATTGCGCGACGCGAGGTACAGGTTTTCGTCGACCGTGTCAGTGATGACCAGGACCGATTCCAGACCCATTGCCTTGAATTTTTCGGCCAGCAGCTTGGTCTTCGGCGCTTCGAGCGTGAGCTCGTCGACTACCGAGATACGGCCTTCACGGGCCAGCTGCGAGAAGATCGAGCAGAGACCTGCGCGATGCATCTTCTTGTTGACCTTGTGCGAAAAGTTTTCTTCCGGCGAATTCGGGAAGATACGGCCACCGCCGCGCCACAACGGGCTCGACGACATACCGGCACGAGCGCGGCCCGTACCCTTTTGGCGCCACGGCTTCTTGGTCGTGTGCTTGACTTGCTCACGATCCTTCTGCGCGCGGTTACCGCTACGTGCGTTGGCTTGATAGGCCGTGACGACCTGATGGATCAGCGCTTCGTTGTAATCGCGACCGAACACGACGTCCGATGCGTTTACACCCGTGCCTTCCTGACCATTGGCGTTCAGGAGCTTAAGTTCCATTATTTCGCTCCTTTCACAGCGCGCGTCTTGACTGCCGGCGTCACGAAAACCTTGCCGCCCTTGGCGCCAGGAACGGCGCCGCGAACCAGCAACAGATTGCGGTCAGCGTCAATGCGAGCGATCACGAGGTTTTGCACCGTAACCGTTTCGTCGCCCATGTGACCCGTCATGCGCTTACCCGGGAAAACACGACCCGGATCCTGCGCCATACCGATCGAACCAGGGACGTTGTGCGAACGCGAGTTACCGTGCGATGCGCGACCCGAAGCAAAGTTGTGACGCTTGATGGTACCGGCGTAGCCCTTACCGATCGACACGCCTTGCACGTCGACTTTCTGACCCACTTCGAAAATGTCCGTACCGATCACGGTACCGTTCGACAACTCGGCAGCCTTTGTGGAATCGATTTGGAATTCTTTGAGGACTTCACCAGCTTGTACGCCGGCTTTGGCAAGGTGACCTGCCAGCGGCTTCGTCACGCGCGATGCGCGGCGAGTACCGAATGCAACTTGAACGGCGATGTAACCATCCGTTTCTACAGACTTGATCTGCGTCACGCGGTTGTCCGACACGTCCAGTACGGTGACGGGAATCGAATCCCCTTCAGGCGTAAAGATACGGGTCATGCCAACCTTGCGACCTACGAGTCCAAGGCTCATCGTTTTCTCCATTCCCAACTGCGATTGGTCGGGGCTGATTTACAAAATGCCGGTCAATTCCTGAGAATCGCACCGACTTTTTTGCGCAAATGCGCGAAAAGCCTTGGAGTATAACAAGGCTTTTCGTTTTCCGCAAGCAATCAAAGACTTAGCGCCACTCCTCGCGAGAGCGGCGCGGTGAAACTTACTGCAACTTGATTTCGACGTCGACGCCAGCCGGCAGGTCGAGCTTCATCAACGCGTCAACGGTCTTGTCCGTCGGGTCGACGATGTCCATCAGGCGCTGGTGCGTACGGATTTCAAGCTGATCGCGCGACGCCTTGTTGACGTGCGGCGAACGCAAAATGTCAAAACGCTGGATACGGGTCGGCAGCGGCACCGGGCCACGTACGATTGCGCCAGTCCGCTTGGCCGTATCGACAATTTCAGCTGCCGATTGATCGATCAGACGATAGTCGAAAGCCTTGAGGCGAATGCGGATTTTCTGGTTTGCCATGACAATTCCTTGAAAAGAGCGAGACGGTGTTGCACCGTCGATTTGGTAAAAGAGCAAGGAGCCGAGCACGCGTAAGGCACGTGCGCCCGGCCCCGGGCACGACTGCTAACTACAGCTTTTGAAGCAAGCTCAGGATTTTACTCGAGAACCTTGGCCACGACACCGGCGCCGACGGTACGACCGCCTTCACGGATAGCGAAGCGCAGACCTTCTTCCATGGCGATCGGAGCGATCAGCTTCACCGTGATCGACACGTTGTCGCCCGGCATGACCATTTCCTTGTCCTTCGGCAACTCGATCGAACCCGTTACGTCCGTGGTACGGAAGTAGAACTGCGGGCGATAGTTGTTGAAGAACGGCGTGTGACGACCGCCTTCGTCCTTGCTCAGCACATACACTTCAGCCGTGAAGTGCGTGTGCGGCGTGATCGAACCCGGCTTGGCCAGCACTTGACCACGTTCCACGTCTTCACGCTTCGTGCCGCGCAACAGAATACCCACGTTGTCGCCCGCTTGACCTTGGTCCAGCAGCTTGCGGAACATTTCCACGCCCGTGCACGTCGTCTTCACCGTCGGCTTGATGCCGATGATTTCGATTTCTTCGCCCACCTTCACAACACCGCGCTCGATACGACCCGTCACCACCGTGCCGCGACCCGAGATCGAGAACACGTCTTCCACCGGCATCAGGAACGTACCGTCAATTGCACGCTCCGGCGTCGGGATGTACGTGTCCAGCGCATCAGCCAGGTTCAAAATCGCCACTTCGCCCAGCTCGCCCGTGTCGCCTTCCAGCGCCAGCTTGGCCGAACCCTTGATGATCGGCGTGTCGTCGCCCGGGAAATCGTACTTCGACAGAAGCTCACGCACTTCCATTTCGACGAGTTCCAGCAACTCGGCGTCGTCCACCATGTCGCACTTGTTCAGGAACACGATGATGTACGGCACGCCAACCTGGCGAGCCAGCAGGATGTGCTCACGCGTTTGCGGCATCGGGCCGTCTGCAGCCGAGCACACCAGGATCGCGCCGTCCATTTG
>NZ_CAXTGZ010000448.1:0-5028 GCF_964243625.1 uncultured Caballeronia sp. | reverse complement strand
CGGACGCGCCCGGCGGACAGGTAATCATCGAGGTGACACACTCGGGTGGCCGTGGCATGGCTTACAGCAATTCTTATGTAGCGATTCCGTCCGACCGGCGATTCCGCCTGAAAATAGACGAGACCAAGTGGCCAAAAATCCATGGTGCACTCAGTGCGCGCGTGCCGTCACCAAATAAGCATCCATATGCTTATCTCACGAAGGCCGGGCATTACCCCGTTCGGCTTGATCTTGATTTCGATGAATGGAATCCGGGCGGCGAAAGCGTGCCCTTGCGAATGGCCAAGCCGTTTGCCGGCGCGCTGCAAACGGGGTTCCACTTCCCGGTCCTCGACGGCACCGAAGTGGTCATCATGGCGCGCGATGGCGACCCGAACAAACTCTTCATCTCGCACTTTCACCACGACAGCATTCAGTCGGATTTGGTCCACAACCAGGATTGGTGGATGTCGCGCAACGTGATCCCTACGCAAAGCGACAACGAGGAAAGGAGCCCCGGCAACATTCTCGACGGCAAGCGGCAGGAGCGCGGTGAACCATTTGAACTGCGAACGTCCGCTTGCGGTTCGATCCGAAGCGGCAAAGGACTTTGCTTGTCCGCCGACGACCAGCTCAGGGCGATCGGCAAGCAACTGGATATGGAAGCTGCGCAAGAACTGATGAAGCAGGTCCTCCAGCAAAGCGAGGCATTGGCATCGGTAGTGAAGGCGGCGCAGGCGCTTACAGCGGACTGCGCGCGTCAGAAGGCGCTGCTTGACAACACGCTGAACCAGCTCAAGGGAGCAGGCATTCTTGTCAGCGCGTCCGCCGGTGGAGGTCTCGAGTCGGGGGGATAGTCGCAGCATCCTCACCACAATCCGTCCAGCCAGAGCCAAAGGCGAGGTTCGGACGGTAACGGTTTCGTGGTCGCCGACCGCCGAGCGAGCCAAAGCTGCGGCATCATCGCCAAACCTTCTAAGGTCTTGACGTCCGGATACGCTATCTGGACTGTCAAAACCCCTACCGCGAATTCACCCAGAACTCGTCATCGAGCGCTTCGAAGAAAAACGCTTCCAGCGCGTCTTCCGACAAATCATCGATGGTGATGCCGCGCAGGCGGCACAGCAGATGGAGGGTCTCGTCGGCGGCAAGCACGAGGTTGCGAAACGCGGTTGCGGTGGGATTGGTCATGTCCATGACCCGGATAACGGCCGCGCAGCACATAACTTGAGAAAAAACGCGGGCATTCAACCGGTCGACTGCATCATGCCTTCAGGCATCGACCGCCAGCGCATTGAGGAAGAACTCGCCGAGTTCGTCGTCGGTAAGCGCTTCGAGCGCAATGCCGCGCAGGCGGCAGATCAGTTCGAGCGTCTCGCCGGCTGCCCGGATGAGGTCACGGGAAGCATCGGATGTGAAGTTTAAAGGTTCCATGCCAATACTAACGGCGCGCCTGACGCGAACTTAAGCCGTCTACTCGCGCTCGACCGGAAACCTTCGGTCGAGCTCACGCTTCGCCCACATCAGCGCTTCATTTTCCGCAACATTGCTGGTCGGCGCCATCTCGCCCGTATTCTTCTTGAGCGGCAGCGCGCCCGCCTGCACGGACCAGTCCCAACGGTCCCCACGCTTTTCGACGAACACGTCGATGACATGTTCATTGTGCAAATATTGCATGGCTTCTCCCGTTGGCAGGCCGCGATCCTAGCATGCGACGGGCGCATCCACCCGTGCCGCGCTAGGCCGCATGCTCACTGCACCAGTCAATGGCCCAGGCCCGCGCGCAAGCAATGGCGTCGCTGTCGTTATCGAATGCGTCTATGTCGCCTGACTCGTGCCGTTCCGGATGCCCGTGGCCCTTGGCCGGAGCCTTCGTGATGTGCGCCTGGGCGTAGTAAAGGCCGTCCTGATCGTGCCGCGACCGGCAATCGATATGAAAGCCTTCGTAATCGAAACGCATGAGCGTATTCCTCGTGAAAAAGTAGTCAGTCGGTGCAAACCGCGCAAAACTCATTCCGCGCGCAATCCACAACTCGCTAAAATACGCCGACCTCGCCTGCTCAGGATAACGGCGGGATACGCTTTTCGACCCAAAGCCCAATCTAGTCAGTTACGGATTCCGCCATGAAATTGTTCGTCGCCGTCGCGCTCAGCATGTGTTTGTCGGTTGCTCACGCCTCGGCGGAAACCGATGCATGCGACGCCCATCGCCAGAGCCTGGAACGACAGATGGCCATTGCGCTCAACCGGGACGACACGGCGCAACTCGACTCGCTGCAAGCGGCGCTCGATAAAACCAACGCCGAATGCACGCCGGAGGCCATCGAGCAACGCAGGTCCGGCGCGCTCAAGCGCCACAATGACGCCATCGCGCAGGCCAGGAACACGCTGCGCGCGTGGGAGGGCGAATTGGCGCGGGCGGAAAAGAAAGGCACGGACCAGCTCAACATCAACGCGTGGCAACGCAAGGTGAACCGGGCGCGTGCGGATCTGGACCGCGCAATTGCGAGACCCATCCAGTAAGGAACCAGACAGGCCACGGCCCCAAGGGTTTGTACCGACCGGCGGACACCTAAAGTTTCAATGAATGCAGCCGTTGAGCACTGATGAACCTTATGACCAACATCAAGCCTCAGGGCGCATTTTCCGCAATGCTGGCGGATCAGGAGTTGTCGCACCTCGAGCTGGTGCTGCGGCGTTCACTCATCGACGACGCGCTGAGTCCGATTCTCCCGCCAGCCTACTGGCGGGAACGCCTGGCATTGGTGGCACGGGCATCGCACTTGTCGCATACGCAGATCCAGACCGTTCACCGGCTGTATCTACAGATCGATACGTACGAGGCGACCCACCGGACGATGCTCGAAGCGCCCGACGTGACGCCTGGTTCCGTCGAATAATCAGCCTTGCATGTGAATGCGGGCCACGCGATTGAAAGCGAGTAACCGGAGATGCCGGTTCGGACCTGCCGCTTTCAGCGCGCCATGAACCGCAAGATCGTATCGACGATCATCGCCCGATGGCGCACGCGCAATCGCGGACCGGCGGGATCGCGTCCGAACGCCATGGCGAACGTATGCCGGTTCGAGACGCGATAAAAACACAGCGAGCTGATCATCAGATGCAGATCGACGGGTTCGACATCGTCGCGAAACACCTTTGCCGCGATACCCCGGCCAATGAGATTGCTGATGGTCTTCACCACACTCGAATTGCGTGCCTTGAAGGCTTTCAGATGCTCGGCATGCGTGCCGCCGCTGATGTTTTCACCGGCGATGAGCTGGACGAAGTCACGTTGTGTATCGTGGAAATCGAATGTGAATTCGACGAGCCGGCACAGGCCTTCACGCGGCTCCATGGCTTCAAGACGCAACGCTTGTTCGAGCGCCCGGATCTTCCCGTACGCTTCGTCGATCACCGCTTCGTACAGCCCTTCCTTGCTGCCAAAGTAGTAGTACAGCATGCGCTTCGTGGTGCTCGTGCGCTCGGCAATGGCGTCGACGCGTGCTCCGCTCAAACCCATTGCGGCGAATTCGGCGGTCGCGATTTCAATGATGTTGCGTTTGGTTTGTTCCGGATCGTATTTCCGTTTCACTTCGTGCCGGTCAAGTACCGGTACGGACACCGAACGATTTTTGCGAGGCTCCGAGCGGAATTTCGAACGAACCGGCGCTGTTACTTTACTTGCTTTTTTCATCATCTACTTGTGCAGAGCGCCTCTAGGTAAAATGAGTTTAGCATGGGTTTTCAAGGGCCTTTCGCGCAAAATCCAATCTTGCGCTGCCTCTCGCGGGTCCATCGGCAAAGCTTGCCGGGTGCTCTTTGGCTATACTTCCCCACCCGCTCGCAGGTCTCGACGTGGCCCCCAATACAAGGATTTGCATGACTCTTCGACACGCCGTTACATGCGTAAATTTTGCGCTGATCGCATGCGTCGTTGCTTGCGGTCTCCCGCTCACCGCGCACGCGCAGAAGCAAACGGTGCAGCCTTCGACTGCGCAGGCGTTGCCCCCAGGCCATCCGGCCGTGCAGCAGCCGTCGCAGCAAAGCGTCGCGGCCGAGGGCGTGCGCACGAGCGCGAACATCGCGCGCGGTGCGGCAGATATCTGCCATATCGATGCGGTAAAAATCGCGCGCTTCAAAGCGGTTGCACGCAAAAGTTTCACCGATGCGCCCGATTTCGACGGCGAGTGGAACCTCGGTTACAAGGAGGCGCAATCGACCGTGGATCGTTTCGCGGCGCTCAAGACAAGCAACCCGCAAGAGTACGCGCAGAAGATCGGCGAGGCGTGCCCGGCGCTCACGCGCGGTATCGACGAATCGACGGCCGGTCAGTAGGCAATACGCGTGCTACGCCTGATCGGATGCGCCGTAGTGCGCGCGCTTTTCGAGGTACATGGCGGCATCGGCGCGTTGCATCATGGCTTCGAGCCGCTCGCCGTCCTGCGCGGTGGCGGCGCCCAACGCGAAACTTAGTGGCAGCCCTGAGTAGAACTGGTTGTTGACCTCGACCAGTTGCCGGATGCTCTCGATCACGGCCGCGCCGCCGCGTTCATCGACACCCGGTAAAAGCAGCACGAACTCGTCGCCGCCAATGCGTGCGGCGTGGCTCGGCTTTTCCACCGCCTTGCCCAGCACCTCGCCCGCGCGCCGCAGCAATGCGTCGCCGGCAGCGTGCCCGAGTTGATCGTTGACGGCCTTCAGCCCGTTGACATCGACCGCTACTGCCGTCACCGGGAACGGGCCCTTGCGTTCCAGCCGGTTCATTTCATCGATATAAAACGAGCGGTTTTTCAGCTTGGTCAGCGCGTCGTGCTTGCCGAGGAATTCGAGGTACGCCTCGGCTTTCTTGCGCGCGGTGATGTCGGTGAGTGCGACCAGCACGAGGTCCCAATTGGCTTCATGGCCTGGAAACACCGAAAACTGCAGATGCACGTTGAGCTGATGGCCTTCGAGCGAATAGTTGATGACTTCGCGCTGGTGAAACAGCCGGTTTTCCCACAGATCGACGAGCTGTTCCTGGAAATGGCCGACCATTTCGTCGCAGAA
>NZ_CAXTGZ010000447.1:0-5031 GCF_964243625.1 uncultured Caballeronia sp. | reverse complement strand
TCCGGCATATTGCTCGCTTCACCGACCACCCGGAAGCCGTCGATGGCATCCAGCCGCAGCCTCAATCCGTCGCGCACGAGTTGATGATCGTCCACCAGCAAGATGTCGATAGTGCCTGTCATGAGCTCAAGTGGCTTGATACGGTTGAGGGGAATTCGACCGGGATCGCAGCCGTCAGGCCAGTCCATCCCGGCCGCGATTCGATTCCGAAGGAGCCGTTGAGCGACTCCACGCGTTCGCGCATGTTACGCAGGCCGATACCTCGTCGCGGGTCCGACTGCACTGCGCCGGAACCGAAGCCGATACCGTCATCGATGATTGTCAAGACGACCCGCCCCGGCGCGCAAGTGAGCGTGACGCGTGCGTTGGCCGCATGCGCATGGCGCTGGATGTTCGTCAGCGCCTCCTGCGCGACACGAAATAGCGCCGTGTTCACGGCGTCGGGCAGCGGATGCGCATCGCTCTTTGCGGCATCGACTGTGACGTTCGTGTGCGGTGCGTTACGCGCCTCGTTGAATTCGAGCGCAAGCTGGCGCAAGGCGGCGCCGAGGCCAAAATCGTCGAGCATGGCCGGACGCAGGTCGTGGGAGATCTGCCGGATCTCGGCCAGCGTCCGGTTCGTCTGCGCCAATGCGTTGTGAATAGGCGGTCCGCTAGGATCGTCCCGGCTGGCATTGACAGGTTTTAGCGCAAGCGCCGACTCCAGCAGCAATTTGATGGATACGAGCATCTGGCTGATGCCGTCGTGAAGTTCGCGCGACAACCGGCCTCGCTCCGCCTCCTGCGATTCAACCACCTGACGCGCCATGATCTTCAACTGCGCGTCCGAGCTGCGGTGATCGGTGACGTTCATTGCAATGCCGCAAGCGCCGATGAATCCCATCCCCAGCGCACCGACCAGTCCGATCAAAAACAGCGTATGGCGAATATTCGACGACGCCTGCCGCCCTGTTTGAGAAAGCGCCATATTGACGTCGTCCAGGTAGATGCCCGTCCCGACCATCCATCCCCATCGTTCGAAAGTCACCACATAACCAAGCTTTGATTCCATTTTATGTGTCGACGGACGCTCCCATAAATATTCGACAAACCCGCCGCCGCTTTTAGCCTTTGCCAAGAGAGATTGAATGGTAAGCGCGCCATGAGGATCGTGCATGGACCAGAGGTTCGTGCCTACGAGCTGCGCCAGGCGTGGATGCATCAGCAAATCGCCTTGAAGGTCGTAGACGAAAAAATAGCCGTCGCTACCGAACTCGAGTTTCGATAAGATTGCCAGCGCCTCAGCGCGCGTAGCGGGGTCGTCACGACCTGAGTTGTAAAGCGGCGCAACCGCGCTTTCCGCCAGCGCGACGTAATTCTTGAGCTCGACTTCCTTGCTGCTTCGGTAAGCCGCTGCAATCTCCCGCTGCTCCGAATTCGACAAGGCCTTGGCCTGGAACGCTACGGCAATGGCAATCGTAGCCATTGCTCCGATGAATGGAAGAAGAGCGAGAATCAGCCACTTTCGCTTCATCCCGTGCAAAGAGAGTCGCATTGAATTTTTCCGCTGGGACGCTGGATTTGTTCGGCCGAATATCCCTGTCCAGCCTCGAATTGTGCCATCCCTCCGCACGACCTGCCGTTAAGACACCTTTCGTCTGCGTAGTATTACGTAGGGTGATTCCGCCCTTGACCTTGTAAAGACACTTGCGTGTTAAGCCTCGCAGCGCTGCGCCATAGAGCACACGCCGCGTCTACGTATTACTACGGAAGGCGACAACCGAAATTCCGCTAATACTCCGGCTCCAGTTCGAAAAGAGACTGGTTCCAGGAGATATCCATGAGTTCAGAAAGCGTTTCCTCCGGAAAACGCGCAGCCGGCAGGCTGCTGCTGTTGATCCCTTACGTCGCCTTATTGTGGCTGCCCTTTTATAACGACGTGCGTCCGTCATTCGCCGGTTTTCCTTTCTTCTATTGGTATCAGCTGCTATGGGTGCCGCTGACGTCGCTGATCCTGTACGTCATTTACAAGTGGGTCCGATAATGCCGACGACATTCAACTGGACCTCCGGTCTCGTATTCCTGGGATTCTTTGCGCTGGTCACGGTGCTGGGATTTTTCGCGGCGCGCTGGAAAGCGGGCGACATGACGCAATTGCACGAATGGGGACTCGGTGGCCGCCAGTTCGGTGCAGTCATTTCGTGGTTCCTCGTGGGCGGCGACTTCTATACCGCGTACACGGTGATTGCGGTCCCGGCACTCGTCTACGCAGTCGGGGCATATGGATTCTTTGCGCTGCCTTACACGATCATCGTGTACCCGTTCGTGTTCGCGGTGATGCCCAAGCTCTGGTCGGTTTGCCAGAAGAACAATCACATTACGGCCGCTGACTTCGTGCAGGGTATCTACGGCGGACGATGGTTTGCCGCGGCTATCGCGTTGACGGGAATCATTGCGACGATGCCGTACATTGCGTTGCAACTCGTCGGCATGCAAGTGGTGATCAAGAGCCTTGGCGTGACGGGTGAGACGCCGCTGGTCGTCGCTTTTATCATTCTTGCGGTGTACACGTATGCGAGCGGCCTGCGCGCGCCTGCAATGATCGCCTTCGTCAAGGACATCATGATTTACATCGTGGTGATCGCGGCGATCTGGCTCATTCCCAGCAAGCTTGGCGGCTATGCATCCGTCTTCGATGCCGCCGATCACTTCTTTACGGCCAAGGGTGGAGCGACGGGCATTACGCTCAAGGCAAGCCAGTTTACGGCTTATGCCTCGCTTGCGTTCGGCTCTGCAATGGCAGCCTTCATGTATCCGCACACGCTGACCGGCGTGCTCAGCTCCAAGAGCGCGAAGACCATCAAGCAGAACGCGATTGCCTTGCCGGCTTACACGCTGCTGCTCGGGCTGATTGCGCTGCTGGGTTACATGGCAATTGCGGCTGGTGTAAAGGTCACTTCGCCAACCGATGTGGTGCCTGCTTTGTTCCTCAAGCTGTTCCCGTCGTGGTTCGTCGGCTTCGCTGCGGCCGCGATCGCGATCAGTGCGCTTGTGCCTGCCGCGATCATGTCGATTGGATCGGCAAACCTGTTCACGCGCAATTTGTGGAAGCCGCTGGTTCAGCCGAACATTACGCCGGCGCAGGAAGCGACCAATGCCAAGGTGGTGTCGCTCGCAGTCAAGCTGGGCGCACTGGTCTTCATCATCTTCCTGCCGACGCAATTTGCCATCGACCTGCAATTGCTTGGCGGCGTATGGATCTTGCAGACGTTCCCGGCAGTCGTGTTCTCGCTGTACACGCGCTGGCTCAAGTTGCCCGCGCTGTTTATTGGCTGGCTGGCGGGGATTGGGCTTGGCACGACAATGGTGTTCATGCAAGGGCTCAAGCCTATCTACGCTTTGCACGTAGGCGCCACGACGTATCCGGTTTATATCGGCGTGCTTGCGCTGGCGGTCAATATTGTTGTGACGCTTGTGCTGTCGACGGTGTTTCCGGCGCGGATTGCTTCGGCAACGCGCTCGGCTGCTTAAGTCGGCTAAATTAGCGGTCTTAATTGGGCGCCGGCCGTGGTGCCGGCGCCCAATTCATAGGTGACTCTCACCAGCGGCAAATCGACGCGCCTCAATCAAAAAAGAAATACGCGTCCATTGCCCGCTTAGCGTATGCCCCCCCTGACCGGGCGTAGCGCTTTTAGCGAGTTTCTTACGTCCGAGCTAAAGCCTCGAGCGCCAGCACCCCCTCTGCGCAACTGCTAACATTCGACTCGCCAAGACGAGCGTCCCTGCACGCCCGTGCTTCCTTACATTGTTTAAGCCGCCATGTCTCTATTCGATCTGCTCGTCCCCTGGGAACCATCTGTTGGGCTCGTGGCAATTTTCGTTGGAACTGCCGTGCTGTTCGCCCGCGGGTCGCGCCGCATCCGAATCAGCCGTACCCGTCAGGGTGCTTTCTGGATCGGCCTTGCGCTCTTCTATATTGCCCTGCACACGCGTCTCGACTATTACGCCGAGCACGAATTCTTCGTGCACAGGCTTCAGCATCTCGTCCTTCATCACCTCGCACCGTTGATTCTGATGGCGTCTTATCCGGGCAGTGCGCTCAGGGCCGGGCTGCCCTTGCATTGGCGCAGCGCGTTGCGTCGCTGGCAATATCGCCGTCCCGCACGGCTACTTGCGGCCATCGTGCTGAATCCTACGTTCATTTCAATAGCGTTTGTCGTCTCGGTTGTGTTCTGGCTGATTCCATCGGTGCAATTCGTTGCGATGCTCGACTCGCGCATCTATACGTTCATGAACTGGTCGGTCGCCATAAGCGGCCTGCTGTACTGGTGGATGCTGCTCGATCATCGTCCGCATCCGCCCAGCCGCACACGGCCGGGCCTGCGCGTGCTTTCACCCGTCATCACCATGGCGCCGCAGATTCTGGTCGGCGCCATCATCACGTTCTCAACTCACGATCTCTACCCGATATTCACGCTGTGCGGCCGCGCATTCACATCGGTGCCTGCTACGCTGGATCAGAGTCTCGGCGGACTCATCATGTGGGTACCCGCCGCTGTACTCGAAGCAATCGGCGCAATGATGGCGCTGCGTCATCTCATGCGGCTTTCCGAATTGCCGCAGCGCGTACCGCCCAAGTCGAAAGCAAAGAAGCCGGCCACCAAGCCTATTCTCGCGAAGTAAAAGGTCGCAAGCGCTTTAAGCACCTTGCAAGCGCATTTTCCTTTAGGGTTACCACTACTACTTGAACGTGCGCTGATTGAGGTCAGCTGACTAGCGACTTCCGCAAAGCCGTCAGCGGCTGGAATAGGTAAGAAACGCCGATCCACAAGGGTGAACCGCACCCCAAAAGTTGCTTTTGGTGGTCGCTGTGGTGCTGCTTTGGCCACGTTCATCGCGAGCGTTTGCGCGCATGCAAGACGCTAGGCATGCTGTTTATCGCTACGCTGGTCGCTCTCGGGTCGAACAATAATTGGAGACATCTCGAAGGCAAGCTGCGCATTCCCATCAGCGTTAGCCGCGCGATGGTATACGACGCACGGCCAAGAATCT
>NZ_CAXTGZ010000446.1:0-5033 GCF_964243625.1 uncultured Caballeronia sp. | reverse complement strand
GGCGCCACGTGCGCCTCGAAGAGAAGCCGGCCGCCGACCGTCAGCAGATCCTGAATGCGGCGCAGTCCAACGAGGTCTGCTTCCCGATAGCCAATCCAACGGCAAAACGTTTTGTTCGCGCGGACGATGGTCCCGTCTTTGGTCGTCGTGAACAGACCGCACGGCGCGCGATCAAGCGTCTCGCTGATTGTCGGCAACAGTCTCTTTTGATGGGCCATCTGCGAGCGTTGGAAGGGTTTTTATGAAAGCCTCGATTGCATCGATGCACGCACGCGGCGCGCTGATATGAGGACAGTGTCCGGTGCTCTGGACGGTGGCAAGGACGCTTTCCCGGATCATCCGCCGCATATGGTTGCCTACTTCCAGGGGCACGAACGGATCGTTGCTTGATTGCACGATCAGGGTCGGCGTGGTGACGCGGACAAGCTCGGCTCGATGATCCGATAGAAAGGAAACGCGCGCAAAGTGTTTTCCAATCTCAGGGTCGTTGCGGCAAAAGGTGTTGGCGAATTTGGACCCAAGTTTCGATTGCGCTTGCGTGCCCAGGACTGCTGGTGCGATTGAATTGGACCATCCGAGATAGTTACTCTCCAGCGAGCCAAGCAGCGCCTCGATATCGCCACGCTTGAATCCGCCTCTGTAGTCAACGTCGTCAATAAGAGAAGGTGTTGGTCCGATCATCACCAGCCCGCTGAAACGCTCGGGCGCCTCGATCGCCGCGAGCATTCCGATCATGGCGCCCACGGAGTGGCCAATTAAAACCACCGGCGAGCTGGTGAGTTCGGCCAGTACTTCGAGCAGGTCTTTCGCATGACCGTAAAGCGTGCCGTATTTGACGAAATCGTACTTGGACAGGTCGGAGCGGCCGCTGCCCACCAGGTCGAGTAAAACCATGCGGTAGGTCGGCGCAAACGCGTCGGTCAGACACTGCCAGATGCTCTGGTCGAATCCAAAACCGTGCGCAAAAACCAGCGTGACAGGGCCGTCTCCGACGACGTGGACATGATTGCGTTTGTGGGCTTCCATTCCGCGCCTGTCATCGATAAATAATCAATCAGGATAAATTCCGCGACCGCCTCTTGAACCCCGCGAGACATTGCGGGCGCATTGGAATATTAATACGTTTGGTTTAATTTCTCCTAGCGGTGTGATGTGGCGAATCACAAGCTTAAGTAATGCCCATCAAATGCTTTTTTCAGCGATGGACCAGCGGAAATAAATGCCTCTGTGACGCGTCGGTCGAGTAATCTCTACAGAATTATGCAGCAGGCTTATTAGTTTTCTTCGGTCAGTCTCATCGCCGTCGAACTGTGTCCAATTCCTGGACGATGGGTGTCTACCCACCAAGCACCCACAGGTGCCGATCAAGGTGCTCAGCCAGTTGCAGTATGGCTTCTCATCATGGCATACGACTTGCAGAAGCGTGGCCATTGCCGGGTCGCCGGTTTTCATCGAGTCGCGCCATGTTGAGTTGGGTACATTTTGGGGACCTCCACGTTTCGCACGACGACAGCTATGAGAGTGTCGGCCTTCTAGAGCGTTTAGTCAGTGCGGTCAACACTAACGTCGCTCATGCGGTGGAGTTCGCCTATCTTCCGGGAGATAACGCCAACAATGGCAAGCTCGAACAGTACGCCAAGATTCGCTCGATCCTAAGTTCGCTTCGATTACCTACCAATGCGATTCCAGGGGATCATGATTTCGAACCAGGCTCGCTTGAAACATTCCATCGCGAACTGGGCGTCGACTCACTACCCAAGCAAGTCACCGTGAAAGGACATCGCTGCCTGTTTTTGGACATCGTGTCCGCCGGTGAAGGCGGTCCTGATTTCCGCCTTGGCGCGGCGCAGACAGAATGGATCGCAGCACAGCTGGCAGCTTGCGTGAACGACAAGGAACGGCCAGTTGTCTTCATGCATGCTTACCCCGGCGATCTTGCTGAAGGTGGGGAAGCGCTGGCACACCTGTTTGCATCCGCTGGAGTACTTGTCGTCGACACCGGCCACACTCACTACAACGAACTGCTCAATGACGGATCGGTTATTTACGCCGCGACGCGCTCGACCGGACAGATTGAAGAAGACGACGGGCGAGCGGGCGTTGCGATCGTCACCGTGGACGCCAGCGTGGTGAGTTGGCGGTTTCAGCCTGTTTCTGCAGCTTGGCCGCTGGTGATGATCACGACGCCGGCAGACAGGCGGCTCGTGACTGACCCCGCTGATCAAAGACAAGTGCCGGTTGGCAACTGCGAGGTGCGCGCCAAGGTGTTTGGCCAGCAGATAGCCGAAGTCGTGGTTTCCATTGGCGAGCAGCGTGCAACCATGCAGCCAGTGTCTGGTGAATATGCGGTTTGGCAAGCGGAGCTGCCGCGCCCTCCGGATGTGGATCGCTATAAGGTAACGGTCGTGGCGTCTGACGCGAACGGCAACACAGCGTCAGACACGATAGAGGTGCTCTCGCGACAGGGCGCCGGGAGCCGCGCGTTCGCCGCCGCCCCTCCTGGCACTGATGCGCACGCGGTTGGAGAATGGGCCGACCACGGCTTGCTCGGCTCGCAACTCGGCCCCAACAAAAATGGTCGTGCCTGGTGACGCCGTCTGCTGAGGTGGCCGTCCGGCCCGCCGGCAAGGCGACACGCCCGCTTGAGGCGCTGAATTTCTTCATGGCCGACGTGCAGGCAGGGATTGGCCCATTTCTCGGCGTATTCCTGCAGGCGCGGGGTTGGGGAACTGATTTGATCGGCACCGTGATGACCATCGGCGGCATCGCGGGAATGCTCGCCACTTCACCGGCCGGCGCCCTTGTGGATGCCACCCGGTACAAGCGCGCGGTAATCATCGTGGCTGGCGTGATGACTGTGCTCGCGTCTTTGCTGCTTTGGTTTGCGCATGGCTTCTGGATGGTGGCCGCATCGCAGATTGCTACCGCAGTGACGGGCGCCGCGCTCGGACCCGCAATTGCCGGCATCACGCTGGGAATGGTGAGGCAGCGCGGCTTTGACAAGCAATTCGGCCGCAATCAAGTCGCCAATCACGCAGGCAACGTGGCCGCTGCGGCGCTCTCCGGCTGGCTGGGTTGGCGCTTCGGGTTCGGCGCCGTTTTTGGCCTGAGCGCGATATTCGGCGTGGTTTCAGTTTTCACGGTGCTCCTGATTCCCGCAGATGCGATCGATCATGATCATGCGCGCGGTCTGGAGGGGGGGAACAAGGAGGCAAGCGAACGCGGCAACGACGAAATGAGCGGCTTTCGCACCCTGCTGCAGTCCAAGCCGCTTTTGGTGCTGGCCGCGGCGTTGGCAATGTTTCATCTTGGCAATGCCGCAATGCTTCCGCTTTACGGACTTGCGATCGTGGCTGCCAAGCAGGGCGACCCCAGCGCCTTCACTGCGCAGACGATTATCGTTGCACAGCTCGTGATGGTTATCGTATCGATGATGGCGAGTCGGCTGATCAAATGGCGCGGGTATTGGTGGGTGATCTTGATCACATTTCTGGCGTTGCCGCTGCGCGGCGCCATTGCCGCCAGTGTGCTTCATGCGTGGGGGGTGTGGCCTGTGCAGGCACTCGATGGCATCGGCGCTGGCTTGCAAAGCGTGGCGGTGCCGGCGCTTGTTGTTCGCCTCCTTGACGGCACAGGGCGCGTCAATGTGGGGCAGGGCGTTGTCATGACGTGCCAGGCTGCGGGTGCTGCGCTTAGTCCATTATTGGGCGGACTGCTTGCCCATACGTTTGGATACTCAGCCGCATTCCTGGTTTTAGGCGCTGTGTCTACCGCATCGATCGCCTTGTGGCTGGGATTTGGCACCAGTCTTCGTAACGCATGCCGCAGTTCTGAAAGCATATCGATCGAAGGCAAAACCGCAGCTTCGAGTGCCTGACGTACGTGCGGCGCTCTATGGGCCCGTCTGTACTCCTTTACTTTTTGAGAATCGCCGACGTGAATCCAACCTTCCTTTCCTGGGGCATTGCAGCCATGGCTACGGCCGGCGTCATTACGCGCCCGTTCAAATGGCCTGAGGCTATTTGGGCCGTCGCTGGCGCGTTGCTCATTGTCGCTCTGGGTTTGTTGCCTATTACGCAAGCTCTGCAGGCGGTCGCCAAAGGAGCAGATGTATATTTCTTTCTGTTTGGAATGATGTTGCTGTCCGAAGTAGGGCGCCGCGAGGGCTTGTTCGACTGGGTCGCGGTACTTGCGGTCAATCATGCGAAGGGGTCGCCCGCACGCCTGTTTTTGCTGGTGTACCTGGTAGGCGTGGTTGTTACGACATTCCTGTCCAATGATGCTGCCGCGGTTGTGCTGACACCGGCGGTCTTCGCCGCTGCGAAGAAAGCCGATACAAAGCCCTTGCCTTTGTTGTTCGTATGCGCATTCATTGCGAATGCGGCAAGCTTTGTTTTGCCGATCTCGAATCCCGCCAATCTGGTTTTGTACGGTAACCATACGCCCGCGCTGTCTCTCTGGATGGGCCGTTTCATCGTGCCTTCGGTACTGTCCATCGCGGCGACCTATTTCATGCTTCGCTGGGCGCAGCGCCGCGATTTGAGAGGCGAATGCAAGTCTGGCCTGGACAATGTGCCGTTGTCATCCAGCGGCCGCATTGCGCTGGGTGGAATCGCCGTAACTGCGATCGTGCTGCTCCTTGTCTCGGCGTTCGACATGCAGCTTGGCTTGCCGACCGCAATTCTTGGTGCGACGACCGCTGCAATCGTGCTGATCCAGGAGCGGAAATCGCCTTGGGCTCTGGTGAGGGACATCTCCTGGAGTGTCTTGCCTTTGGTTGCCGGGTTGTTCGTGCTGGTGGAGGTGTTGCAGCACACAGGCGTTATCGCGCACATCGCACAGATGCTCCAGTCCGCTACTCAGCGCGACGAATCATTGAGCGCCGGATTGTCAGGTGGCGTGATCGCGATCGCTTCTAATCTAATGAACAATCTCCCGGCGGGGCTGATTTCGAGTGCGACTGTGATGCAGGCACACAGCCCTGAGCGGGTCATCGATGCGTTGCTGATCGGGGTCGATCTCGGGCCCAATCT
>NZ_CAXTGZ010000445.1:0-5050 GCF_964243625.1 uncultured Caballeronia sp. | reverse complement strand
CTTGAAATGTGTGAACGTATGCGTGAACGGGCTCAGGCGCTGAAGCGTATCCGTGCCGCCAAGGCTGTGCGCGACGGCAATCAGAGCGTCTTCATCTGCGGCTTCGGGAAGGCTCCACAGGCCGCCCCAGATACCGGTCGGCGGCCGTTTTTCGAGCAGGACCGTGTCGCCGTCCTGCAGAACCAGCATCCATGTCTTGCGCGTCGGGACCGTCTTTTTCGGCCGCGCCGTGGGCAACTGTTTTTGCCGCCCGGTGACATTCGCCACGCAATCCGGCGCGAACGGACAGCGCGCGCAATCCGGCTTGCCGCGCACGCAAAGCGTCGCGCCCAGATCCATCAAACCCTGCGTGTAGGCCGTGACTTCGTCCTTGTGCGCAGCATCTGGCAGCAAGGATTCGGCGAGCGTCCACATCGCGTTCTCGACTTTCTTCTCGCCTGGGAATCCTTCTACGCCGAACACCCGCGCCAGGACGCGCTTCACGTTGCCATCGAGAATCGTCGCACGCGCACCGTACGCGAACGATGCAATCGCCGCCGCCGTCGAGCGGCCGATTCCAGGCAATTCCGCGAGTTCATCGACGGTGCGCGGGAACGCACCACCATGTTCGGTCGCGACGACATCGGCGCACCGATGCAGGTTCCGCGCGCGTGAGTAGTAGCCGAGGCCGGCCCAAAGCGCCATGACGTCATCAACAGGCGCGGCGGCGAGCGTGTCCACGTCGGGGAAACGCTCGAGAAACCGCGCGTAATACGGAATCACCGTCGACACCTGCGTCTGCTGCAGCATGATTTCGGACAGCCAGATCCGGTACGCATCGCGCGTGTTCTGCCATGGCAGGTCATGACGGCCGTGAACGCGTTGCCACGCGATCAGGCGAGTGGAGAAATCGGTGAGCTGGAGCATGTCGGCTAGCGCTGGCAGCGCGGGCAAAAGTACGTGGATCGCTGGCCTTGCACGATATGTTTGATGGCCGTGCCGCAAACATGGCACGGCAGGCCGGCGCGATCATAGACGAAATAATCGAGCTGGAAATAACCGGACTCACCGTTGCTGCCGACAAAATCACGCAGCGTACTGCCGCCTTTTTCGATGGCCGCCGCGAGCGTCGTGCGCACGGCGTCGGCGAGAAAATCGTAGCGCACGAGCGAGACGCGCCCGGCGGCGACCGTCGGCCGGATTCCCGCACGAAACAGGCTTTCCGATGCATAGATATTGCCGACGCCCACGACCATCGTCCCCGCGAGCAGCGCCTGTTTGACGGACACCTTGCGCCCGCGGGTCATGCGGTACAGCAGCGCGCCGGAGAACCCGGCGGTGAACGGCTCGACGCCCAGGCCGGCAAGCAGCGGATGATCGAGAACGTCGCCGTCTTCGCGCGCATGCCAGAGCACGGCGCCAAAACGCCGTGGGTCCCGGAAGCGCAAAATGAAGTCGTCGAAGATCAAATCGATATGATCATGCTTTGCAGCGTCGGGCGGGCGCGGCACGTTACGCAAGACCCGCAGCGTTCCCGTCATGCCAAGATGCACGATCAGCCAACCTTCAGAGGTTTCGAACAGCAGGTACTTGCCGCGGCGCTCGACCTTGTCGATCTTCAGCGCTTTCATCGTCTTTGAAAGATGCGCGGGAATCGGCCATCGAAGCGCGGGCGTGCGGATATCGACACGCTCGACACGGCGGCCGGCAACGAACGGTTCAATACCGCGTCGGGTTACTTCGACTTCCGGCAGCTCTGGCATGTTTTACTGGTCTGCAACTTGCTGTGGGACGTGCGCGTATTGTAGCGAGCGCGATACAATCGACTGAAACATTGATCGGATTTCCATGAACTTGTCCTTCGTTAAGTTGTTTTCGAAACAGCGTGCAGCGGCCGCTGAAACGATTGCGGCACGCGGTAAGCCGGTCCCATCGAACAAGCTTGCGGCAGCGGTTGCGCTCGCCGTAGCAGTGTTCGCGCTTGGCTCCGCCCATGCTCAAAGTCCGGCGCAACTCCCCGCTCCGGACGACGACCAGGCCGCGATCAGCGCAGCCGACCTGATTACAGCGCCGCCCACGGGCAAGGAAACACAGGACCTGCCCAATATTGCGGCGTCCAGCCAGATCGTGTTCCAGGTACTCGCGGCCGAAGTCGCGTTGCAGCGCAGCCAGGCAGCGCCCGCTTACCAGACGTATCTCGCGCTCGCGCGTGATACGCACGACCCTCGTTTCGCCCAACGCGCAACCGAGATTGCGATTGCCGCACAAAGTCCCAACGACGCGCTGACGGCCGTTCAGCTCTGGCAGCAGTTCTCGCCGAACTCGGAACGCGCAGCGCAATTGAGCGCGTCGTTGCTGATCCTGTCGGGCAAGCCCGACGACGCAGAACCGATCCTCGCACGCGAGCTCGCGAAGATTCCGCAGGAACAGCGCGGCGACGCCATCATCTCGCTGCAGGTCCTGATCTCGCGCGGGCCCAATCGCGTAGGCGGGCTGAATGTGTTGAAGGATCTGGTCAAGAACGACATGGACCGGCCCGAAACGCAACTCGCGCTCGCCCGTCAGCAAATCGCCGCCGACGACCAGCCGGGTGCAAAGGCATCGCTTGAGAAAGCGCTGCAGCTCAAGCCCGATTACTTGCCCGCCGCGTTGACGCTCGCACGCATGGGTCCGGCTGAGCGCAACGAAGGTATCGCTTCGTTCGAAAACTACGTCGACAAGAATCCGAAATCGCACGACGCGCGGCTTGCGCTCGCGCAACTGTATTTATCGGCGGATCGGCTCGATGACGCGCAAAAGCAGTTCGAAGCCATGCGCAAGAACGACGCGAAGGACCTGACGCCGCTGATGGCGCTCGCGTTGATCAACATCCAGAGGAAGCAGCCGGACAAGGCGAAGGATTACCTGAATCAGTACGCCAAGGCGGCTGAAGCCACGCCGGGTGCCGATCCGGGTCAGGCGTACATCTACCTCGCGCAGATTTCGCTTGATCAGAAAGACGACGTCGCGGCGAACCAGTATCTCGACAAGATCACGCGTTCAAGCCAGCAGTACTTGCCGGCGCAGGTCACGCGCGCTCAGATTCTCGCGAACCACGGCAAGGTCGACGAAGCCCGTCAGTTGCTCGGCAGCCTGCAGACCTCTGACCCGCGCGACCTCGCTTTGCTCGCCCGAACCGACGCATCGCTGCTGTTCCAGGCGCAGCGATATCCGGAGGCGGAGGCGGCTTTGTCGAAGGCATCGGCGGCTTTCCCCGAAGACCCCGATCTCACGTACGACTACGCAATGGCCGCCGAGAAAAACGGCCACTACGACGTAATGGAAACGCAGCTTCGCAAGCTGATGAAGACCCAGCCGGATAACCCGCAAGCGTATAACGCGCTCGGTTATTCGCTCGTCGATCGCAACGAGCGTCTGGACGAAGCGGTGAAGCTGATTGAAAAGGCGGTATCGCTGGCGCCGAACGATGCGTTCATCATGGACAGCCTGGGCTGGGCGAAGTATCGGCAGGGCAATGACGCCGAAGCGGCCAACATCCTGAAGAAAGCCTACGATTTGCAGCCGAACGCGGAAATCGGCGCGCATCTCGGCGAAGTGCAATGGAAGTCCGGGCAGCAGGACCAGGCTCGCAGCACGTGGCGTCAGGCGCAAAAGCTCGAACCCGGCAACGACACGCTCGTCAAAACGCTCAAACGATTCCAGGTGAACGACCTTTGAACTTGAATGCAATGAATGTTCTGAACGGCCAGCGCGCTCGACGCAGCGCACTGGCGTTGATGGCGGCAAGCGCCGTGGTCCTCTCCGGCTGCGCGGTCAAACCGCGGGTGCCGACAACATCGAATGCGGCAACCGCCGTCACGGCGCAAACGACCCGCGCGTATCACGGCCGGTTTGCAGTCCAGTACGACGACCAGAACGGTCAGCAACGCAACGCGTACGGCAACTTCGACTGGCAGGAAACGGGCGATACCGTCACGTTGCAACTGCGCAATCCGCTGGGGCAGACCATGGCTATCGTGACGTCGTCGCCGTCATCGGCCACGCTGGAATTGCCCAACCGTGACCCACAAACCGCTGACAATGTCTCGGAACTGATGCGCAACACAATGGGCTTCGCGTTGCCAGTGGAAGGCCTGCGCTACTGGCTGCAGCCATCGCCGGCGCCGACTTCCCGGGCACGCACGACCATGGACTCGTCGTCGCAAAATGACCACCTGAAGCAGATCAAGCAGGACGGCTGGACCATCGACTATCTGGCCTATGCCGATGCACCCGCCACTGGCGTGAAACGCCTGAATCTGTCGCGCGAAGAACCGCCGCTCGATATCAAGCTCGTCCTCGACCAGTAACGTTTTTCGCACCTTTTCGCACCTATCGGCATGTCTTCAACTGTACCGGGCTCATCGCAGGTCAAGGCGCGTCCGCTGGTCGATGCGTCCCTGCGCAACTGTCTTGCGCCTGCCAAGCTCAATCTCTTCCTGCATATCACGGGGCGGCGTCCCGACGGATATCACGCGCTACAGACGGTGTTCCAGTTGCTCGACTGGGGCGACGTGCTGCACTTTGCCCGCCGCGATGATGGCGTGATCGCCCGGATTACCGACGTTCCGGGCGTCCCCGAAGCGGACGACCTTGTTGTGCGTGCGGCACGTCTGCTGCAATCGACCACCGGCACCCCCCTTGGCGTAAACATAGAAATTGATAAAATACTGCCTATGGGCGCCGGTCTCGGCGGTGGCAGCTCTGATGCCGCTACCGTACTGCTTGCACTGAATCGCTTGTGGGGCTTGGGTTTGTCGAGGCAGGCGCTGCAGGATCTGGCGTTGAAACTGGGCGCCGATGTACCGTTTTTCGTCTTCGGTCAAAATGCTTTTGCTGAAGGTGTGGGCGAAGCGCTGCAGGCGGTCGATTTACCGAAACGTTTCTTCCTGGTGGTGAGTCCTGCGGTACATGTTCCAACTGCCGCGATTTTTTCAGAGAAAGCGTTGACAAGGGACTCAAAAGTCCTCACAATAACGGACTTCCTTGCACAACATAGTTCTGAAGCAGATTGGCCAGACAGTTTCGGTCG
>NZ_CAXTGZ010000444.1:0-5053 GCF_964243625.1 uncultured Caballeronia sp. | reverse complement strand
GTCGCCATTGCCGAAGACAACCTGAATCAACAGAAAGACAACGAGAGAACGTAATGAAAACGGACGAAGAAGCGCATCTGCGCATGACCCAGCGTCGCAAGGAAGGCCACGAGAAAAAGCAGGCACAGGCGTCGATTGAAAAAGGCTTGTTGATCGTCAATACGGGCACGGGCAAAGGCAAGACCACGGCAGCATTCGGCATGGCCGTGCGCGTGCTCGGCCATGGCATGCGGCTTGGCGTCGTGCAGTTCATCAAGGGTGCGCTGCATACGTCTGAACGCGATTTTCTCGGCGCGATCGCCAATTGCGACTTTGTGACGATGGGCGACGGCTACACCTGGGACACGCAGAATCGCGACGCCGATATCGCCACCGCCCGCAAGGGCTGGGACGCGGCGCGCACCATGATCGAAAGCGGCGAGTACCAGATGGTCGTGCTCGACGAACTCTGCACGGTGTTGAAATACGAATACCTGCCGCTCGATGAAGTCCTCGGCGTGCTCAACGCACGGCCCGAGATGCTGCATGTGGTCGTGACAGGCCGTCATGCCCCCGAAGCGCTGGTCGAAGCGGCCGACCTCGTGACGGAAATGCGGCCGGTCAAGCATCCGTATCGCGAGCAAGGGGTCAAGGCGCAACGTGGCGTCGAGTTCTGACGTGCGCGCCTGTCCTGCTTTATTCATCAGCGCGCCTGCATCGAACCAGGGTAAAACCACCGTGACCGCAGCGCTTGCGCGCTATCACAGACGGCTCGGCCGGCGTGTGCGCGTGTTCAAGACCGGCCCGGATTTCCTCGACCCGATGATCCTCGAACGCGCATCGGGCGCGCCCGTTTATGCATTGCATCTCTGGATGGTCGGCGAGCGCGGCTGCCGCGCGTTGCTTGCAGAAGCCGCGCAAACGGCCGACCTGATCCTGATTGAAGGCGTGATGGGTCTCTTCGACGGCACCCCCAGCAGCGCCGATCTTGCCGCGACATTCGGCGTACCGGTGCTGGCCGTGATCGGCGCGCATGGCATGGCGCAGACCTTCGGCGCGGTGGCGTTCGGGCTCGCGCGGTATCGTGACGACCTGCCGTTTTACGGGGTGCTGGCGAACCGCGTGGCATCCGAGCGGCACGCGCAAATGCTGCGCGAAGCGATTCCCGAGGGCGTGCGTTATTGCGGACATGTATCGACCATGGACGACGTCGCGCTGCCCGGGCGTCATCTCGGTCTGACGCAAGCGGCCGAAGTCGAAGACCTCGATGCACGGCTGGATCGCGCCGCGGACGCCATCGGCGAGACTACGTTGCGCGAGTTGCCTCCTTCAGTTGAATTCGCCGAGGAACCTCGCGAACAGCCACCATGTTTGCTCGAAGGTCTGCATATTGCCATTGCGCGTGACGCGGCGTTTTCGTTCATCTACCCAGCCAATCTCGATCTGCTCAGATCGATGGGCGCAACGCTGTCGCACTTTTCTCCCTTGGCCGATGAACCGTTCAATGCCGATGCGCTTTATCTGCCGGGCGGTTATCCCGAACTCCACGCCGCGCGCCTTGCCGCGAATGCGACGACGGCGGCATCGATTCGCGCGCATGTCGGAGCAGGGAAACCGGTGGTCGCCGAATGTGGCGGCATGCTGTATCTTCTCGAGTCGCTGACCGATATAGATGGCGCAAAGCACACCATGCTCGGCCTCTTACCCGGCCACGCGAAGATGCAAAAACGCCTTTCCCGCCTCGCTATGCAGCGCATCGAAAGCCGTCACGGCGTCAGTACAGGGCACACATTCCATTACTCGTCAGTGACGACCGACATGGCACCTGTCCTGAACGCAACGCACGCAACCACGGGCAAGGAAGGCGAAGCCTTCTACCAGCAAGGCCCGATTACCGCGACCTACATGCACACTTACTGGCCGACGAATCCGGCGGCAGCTGCCGCCCTTTTCCGTGGCGAACCGCTATGACAATGCCTTTGGAAACACCTGTAAAACCGCCGCTTGAACTCGCATTCACCATCGAACGTGCGAGCCAGCTTCAGCCCGTAGGTTCACCCTGCACGGACGTATGCCGCCTCGATAAAACCACGGGTTATTGCGAAGGCTGCTTCAGAAGCCGCGAAGAGATCAAGGCATGGAAGACATTGCCCGACGCCGACAAGCTCGGCCTCTTCCCTGCCTTGCTGGCCAGAAAAGCAGCGGCATAAAAAAGGGCGGCTCGCGAGCCGCCCTTCTCGTACCAGGAATCTTAATCGATCAAGCCGTTGCTACACGCCGCGCGGGCACACGTTCCACTTCACGCTGTGCAAGCACGCCGAACAACAAACCGAGCGTGGTCCAGATCACCGCCTGAATGCCGATTGCGGCCACGCGGAAATTCCACAACAAGGTCGCCGAAAACTTCGCCGGTACTTCATCGATCGATGGCAACGCAGCGTAAGCGAGCCCCATCAGCACGATGTAACCCGCGAGCGCAATCAGCGACGCATTCCAGTTGCCGTGTGTCGGCTGCATGCGGCGCTGAAACCGCACCGCGAACACGGCCACCACGAGTGAGATCGCGACCATGCCGAAAAAGAGCGCCGTTCTCGCGCCAATCGTCTCGGGATTTCCCACGGCCGGCGGGTTCGGCGGATACTTGAGAAACGGCACGATTGCAACCGTCACAAAGCCGAACACGCCGAGCAATGCTGACGTTCCGCGGGCGCGCAACGCACCGAGCCGCGCATACGAAAACGCGAACACGAGCGAGAACAAACCGCCCAGCGCCGTACCGAACACCGAGACGCCTGTCAGCAAACCTAGCCCCGCTTGCGTGCCGCGGCTGACCAGTTCGACATCGTCGCCATGTTCGTGCGGATGCCCGGCGGCCGCTTCCGCCTGCTCATGTGCCTGTTCCTGCTGGGATTCGAATGCAATGGCACGATCCACCGACGGCTCGCCGAAGGTTTTTGCAAACCCGAAACCGAGCAGGCCCGCGACCAGCCCCGCGATCATGCCGCGTATGAGGAGATTTCTGATCATGGACTGTCTCAGTGGCAGGGGAAACCGAGCAGATGGCGACCGTCGTGCACGAACTCGTGGATATACATGCCCTGGAAGATCGACGTTGCGCCTTGCTCCGCGCCCACGAAATAAATTGCGATCAACAAAAGCAGACCGATAAACACCGCCCAAGGCAGCACCTCACGCACCGGAATAGGTACGGGTGCATCAAATGCGGGATTCATGGCGGACAGATTCGCCGTTGGATTGGCTTGATTCATGAAAGCTCCGAGGGATAAGCGCGTCCCGTAAGAAAATAGAAAGGCTGCAGCGGGGGTCTGACTTGCATGCGTCGAATGGTTTTTTTACCTTGATTCAAGGATGAAAACGCACTCGGCACGCTTACAGTGGCGCGACCGTGCCGGGTTTTCACCGGCTTCCTCGCGCTGCAAGCTTGCCATTCTAAGATGTGATCACCGAAAGTAAAGCAATGCATCATTGAAGCGAATCCGGAAACCATGAAAAACGAACTGATCCTGCTTTGCCACGCGGCAACGCACGCCATGAAAACCGGCATGTTTCCCACGCTCCATGATCCGATCGAGCATCTCGAGCGCCCGCGTCTTTCGGCGCTTGCATCGGTTTATGTGCCCGACCGTGTCATCACGAGCCCGTCCCATGCCGCCGTGGAAACGGGACGGACGTTTGGCATCGAAATGTCGACCGATGCGCAGTGGAGCGACCTGGATCATGGCTGCTGGCAAGGACGTTCTTTGAAAGAGATCTACGACGAGGAGACCGACGCATTGAGCGCGTGGTTGTCGGAACCGGACAGCGCTGCGCATGGCGGCGAAAGCCTGGAGGCCCTTCAGAGGCGGGTTCGACGCGCGCTCGACAAACAGCGCGATAACGGGACTACGGTGATCGTGACGCACGCCATCGTAATCAAGGTGGTGCTTGCCGTGGTGCTGGACGCACCGCTTACGACGGTTTATCGGATGGATCTGGAGCCGCTTTCTGCAGTCACGCTGACCCGCGCGGACGATACATGGCGTCTGCGCTGCAAATCGTCCATCTGATCAGGCCCCGGCGCCCCGCGCCATGCGCCGAAGCGTCGATGAATCGATCGCGCCCGCGCAGATCCGGACCGCCTCGTTCAGCGTGCGGGGCCGGCCAGCAGCGAAATGCGCTTCGAGCATGGCGATAGCGCGAAGCCGTTCGTTATTACCGAGCTTCTCGCCAGTGGCAAGTTCAAGCACCGAGATGAAGTAAGTCGCGGGAGGCGTCGCGCCCCGCGCGCCGGTCGAAGACACGGGAATCGCGTCGGAGCATGCCTGCCTTGCAATCGTCGCAACATCGCGTTGGGGAAGCCAACTCGATTCGCTGAGCTGGTGTTCGGTTTGGCGTGTCATGGATAAAGCCCTGGAATATCCGTAAGTCGTATGACCTTTACCTAGCAAGGACTATTCCAGATTGACAAGCAGTCACGCATTGGTGTGGACCCCATCCCAGCGTCGCGACAAAAGAATCAGCACGGGCAGCAAAACCGCCCAACCGGCAGCCAGCGTGAGCGTCGCCGCCAAAGGCTGCGCGAACCGGACCGCGCCCAGCGCAGCGCCGCCCCGGAACGATAAAGGCCCCGCAACCGCGCCCAACACCGAAGCCAGCAGCATGCGCGACTTGAGCCAACCGAAGGTCGTATTGAATTGCGCGGCGAAGAGCGCCCACAACGCGAGAATCCAGTAAGGTGCGGCGCCGGGAAGGACCGTACCATTCGGGTAGACCAGCAACCCGGCCGCGACCGGCACGCTTTCCCAAACGGCGCCGATCGCAATCACGCTCGCCAGCAGCTTGAGCTCCGGCACTCGCCGGTCCACCCGAGCCAGATGCACGGCGACCAGGACCAGCGTGACGGCAACGCCGATCCACGGGACATCGTGCGCTGCGCTCAGCACGCAGGCGAACCACCCGAATTGCCCGACGATGAAATAGACCGTCGATGCCCAACGCTCAAAAGCTGAACTCCGGGCGGGACCGTCTGGAATGTTGCTGGATGCGTCGGGCATGCGGCTCGCGGTTATCTGAT
>NZ_CAXTGZ010000443.1:0-5094 GCF_964243625.1 uncultured Caballeronia sp. | reverse complement strand
TCCGGCTCCGGATCGCTTTGCGGCGTGGTCGACACCGTGCCAGGATTGACCGCATTAACAGCACCGCCCGGTGTGAACGGAAAAGTCGCGAACATCGATTTGGCCTGGTTCTGCATCTGCTCCTGCATCTGCACGAACATGTTCTTCGACTGCTCGATATAGCTCGTCATCATCCCCTGCATCATCGGCGCCTGCATGTTCATGAACTGTGACCACACTTCCGGGTTCAGTTGCGTCCCGTTCCCGCCATCGATCAAACCCTTCGACTGGTCGGTGAGCTTGTGCTGGATATCGATGAACGCCTGGATATTCTTCTCCAGGTACGTGCCCATCATGCCCTGCATGGCGTTGCCGTAGAAACGGATGATCTGCGAAAGCATGACCGATGAAAACATCGGCAGCCCGCCGCTCTCCTCCTCCAGGATGATCTGCAGCAAGATGCTGCGCGTCAGGTCCTCGGACGACTTGGCGTCCATCACCTTGAACTCTTCCTGATCGAGCACGAGCTGCTTGACGTCGGAGAGCGTGATGTAGGTGCTGGTTTCGGTATCGTAGAGCCGGCGATTCGGATATTTTTTTATGAGCCGTTCAGCGGATTTCTTTGTAGTGGTCATGTAACGCCTTTAAACGCAAAACTCAAACTGTGCCGGCGGACTTGATGCGCTTTGAGCGCCGGGAAGCCGCCGGTTCGTAGTGGGCGCCGGGGTCGGAAGGTCAAGCCATCCGCAGCACGGCGCGCAAGGTCTCCACGTTCTCTCGCGCGCGGTGCCTCGCGCCCTCAACCCATGTGCAGGCCGCCGTTCAGCGAGAAGTCGGCGCCGGTCGAGAAACCCGATTCCTCCGATGCCAGCCACGCCACGATCGACCCGATTTCCTCAGGCCGCCCAAGCCGGCGGACCGGAATGGTCGCGACGATCTTTTCGAGCACGTCCGGGCGGATCGACTTAACCATGTCCGTGCCAATGTAGCCCGGCGAAATGGTATTGACCGTCACGCCCTTGGTCGCCACTTCCTGCGCGAGCGCCATCGTGAAGCCGTGAATGCCGGCCTTCGCCGTCGAATAGTTCGTCTGGCCAAACTGCCCTTTCTGGCCGTTCACCGATGAAATATTGATGATGCGCCCGAAGCCGCGCTCGACCATGCCGTCGATCACCTGCTTGGTCACGTTGAAGAGACTCGTCAGATTGGTATCGATGACCGCGGTCCAGTCCTCATGCGTCATCTTGCGGAACACCACGTCGCGCGTGATGCCGGCGTTGTTCACGAGGATGTCGATCTCGCCGACTTCGGCCTTGACCTTGTCGAACGCATTCTTGGTCGACTCCCAGTCGCCCACGTTGCCTTCCGACGCGATGAACTCGTACCCGAGCGCCTTCTGTTCCTCGAGCCACTTGACCCGGCGCGGCGAATTCGGTCCGCAACCCGCGACGACCGTGTAGCCGTCCTTGTGCAACCGCTGGCAGATGCTCGTGCCAATGCCACCCATACCGCCCGTTACATACGCTACTCGTTTAGTCATTGCTCGCTCCGTTTATCGTTATGCGCGCTGGTACAGCGCACCGTGCCCGCTCGCACGGCCTCCCTACGGGCGCTCGAGTGCAAGCGCCACGCCCATGCCGCCGCCGATACACAGCGACGCCAGCCCTTTCTTTGCATCCCGTTTCTGCATTTCATGCAGCAGCGTGACCAGGATCCGCGCGCCGGACGCACCAATCGGATGGCCGATCGCGATTGCCCCGCCGTTCACGTTCACTTTCGATGTATCCCAGCCCATCTGCTGATGCACCGCGAGCGCTTGCGCAGCGAACGCTTCGTTGATTTCCATCAGGTCGAGATCGCCTGCAGACCAGCCCGCGCGTTCCAGGCACCGCTTCGATGCCGGCACCGGACCCATGCCCATGATCTTGGGATCGACGCCCGCATTCGCGTACGCCTTGATGCGCGCGAGCGGCGTGAGGCCGAGCGCATCGGCTTTTTTCGCGGACATCACGATCACGGCTGCAGCGCCGTCGTTCAGGCCGGACGCATTCGCCGCCGTCACCGTGCCTTCCTTCGAAAACGCCGGTTTCAGCGATGCAAGCGACTCGGCCGTCACGCCGTGGCGCACGAATTCGTCGGTGGCAAAGCGCACGGGGTCGCCCTTGCGCTGGGGAATCTCGACGGGCACGATTTCATCGTCGAAACGGCCGGACTTCTGCGCCGCTTCCGCCTTGTTCTGCGACAACGCAGCGAACGCGTCCTGGTCCGCGCGCGAGATGCCGTATTCCTTCGCGACGTTTTCTGCGGTCACGCCCATGTGGATGGAGTTGAACGCATCCCACAGGCCGTCGACGATCATCGAATCGATCAGCTTGGCGTCGCCCATGCGAAAACCATCGCGCGAACCCGGCAGCACGTGCGGCGCCGCGCTCATGTTCTCCTGTCCGCCTGCGACCACGATGTCGGCATCGCCGGCAATGATCGCGTTTGCCGCGAGCATCACGGCCTTCAGGCCCGAGCCGCACACCTTGTTGATGGTCATGCCCGGAACCGAATTCGGGAAGCCCGCCTTGATCAGCGCCTGACGCGCTGGATTCTGGCCGGAGCCGGCCGTAAGCACCTGGCCGAGGATCACTTCGCTGATCTGCTCGGGCTTCAGGTTCGCGCGCTCCAGCACCGCGCGCAGCACGATTGCACCGAGATCAGGCGCGGCGATCTTCGCCAGCGACCCGCCGAATTTGCCGACTGCCGTCCGTGCAGCCGATACGATCACTACGTCTGTCATTTCCGTTTCCTTTGATAATCGAAAGTGGTAGCCCGCTTCGGGAAGCCTGCTTGACCCTTTGTCTGACGATGCACGCGGCGCTCCGGAGAGCGTGCGCGTCGCGTGTAATTACTCGCCTACTGTTGACCTGTCGCAGTTGAAATGCAATCAGGTCTGGTCCGCATGCCGGTCACTGGTCCCGCTGCAGGACGTAGCGTCCCGGCGCCGGCTCGATCACCGCGAAATCTGCTGACCCCAGTTCCGGCTTCGGCTTTACTTTCTTGCCGCCGTGTCCATCGAGCCAGGCGGTCCAGGTTGTCCACCAGCTTCCCGGATGCTCGGTCGCGCCTTCGAACCAGTCGTCTGCGTTCTCGGGAAGAGTCTTATCGGTCGTGTCCAGCTTCCAGAAGCTGCGCTTGTTTTTCGACGGCGGATTGATCACGCCCGCAATGTGCCCCGATGCGCCGAGCACGAACGTCTGCGGGCCGGTGAGCAACGGCGCCGATGCGTAGGCCGCCGTCCACGGCACGATGTGATCCTCGCGCGAGCCATACAGGAACGTGGGCACGTCGATCAGCGACAAATCCACCGGTTCGCCGCAGGCGGTCAGCTCGCCGGGATTGCGCAGGCGGTTTTCCAGATACGTGTTGCGCAGATACCAGACGAACATCGGCCCGGGAAGATTGGTGGAGTCGCTGTTCCAGTAAAGCAGATCGAACGCTTGCGGCGTGCGTCCCTTGAGGTAGTTGTCGACCACGTAGTTCCACACCAGGTCGTTCGGGCGCAGATACGAGAACGTGTTCGCGAACTCCACGCCGCGCATCAGGCCCGCGGGCGTACCGTCTTTTCCGCCGATGGTCTGTTCGCGCATCTTCACATGCTGTTCATCGATAAAAACATCCAGCACGCCCGTATCCGAGAAATCGAGCATGGCGGTGAGCAAGGTCATCGATGCCGCCGGATGTTCCCCGCGCGCGGCCAGCACGGCCAAGGCCGTCGCGAGCATGGTGCCGCCCACGCAGAAGCCGAGCGTGTTGATCTGCTCGCGTCCGCTGATCTGCTTCACCACATCGATAGGCGTAAGCACGCCCTCGTCGATGTAATCGTCCCACGTCTTGTGCGCAATCGATGCATCCGCATTGCGCCACGAGATCATGAAAACCTGATGACCGGCATCGAGCGCGTGGCCGACGAGCGAACCTTCGGGCTGCAGATCGAGGATATAAAACTTGTTGATGCAAGGCGGCACGATCAGGAGCGGCCGCTCGCGCACCGTCGCGGTATGCGGCGTGTACTGGATCAATTGCAGCAGGTCGTTCTCGAACACGACCGAACCCTGGGTGGTCGCGATGTTCTTGCCGACCACGAAGCCCGATTCATCGCTTTGCTGGATCTTGCCGCGCTGCATGTCCGCGAGCAGATTCATCATGCCTTTCTGCAGGCTCTCGCCGCGGCTTTCGATCAACGCCTTCTGCGCATCCGGATTCAACGCAATGTAATTACTCGGCGATGCTGCCGCCGCCCATTGCTGCACGGCGAAGCGAATGCGCTCGCGCGTCTTGGCGTCGCCCTCGACCGCTTCCGCAAGTTCCTGCAGATAACGCGCGTTGAGCACGTACCACGCGGCCGCGAACGCAAAACCCGGTGTGGCTTGCCAGGCGGCGCCGCTGAAACGCCGGTCTTTCAATGTCGACAAATCGATGCTTTGCGCGCCCGCCTGCTTCATCAGTTCCGTGGCGTCGCGCGAGAAACTCGCCTGCAAATCCTGCAGGCGTTGCGGCGCAATCGCGGCCGTCGGGATCTTCGGCATGGCCGGCATACCGGGCATCGACGCAAACATGGATTGAATGTTGCCGTTACCGCCGGGAAAACCCGCAAAGCCAGGGATGGCGCCGAAAGCCGCAAACGGATTCGCACCCGGCGCGCCCGATGACCCCGCATTGGCTTGTGCCGAGAGCTTTTGCCACGACGAAGGATCGGCGACCGAACGCCATGTGTTGAGCCATTGCTCGAACATCTTTTGCATGGCGGCGGGGTCCGCACCTGGCACGCCGGACGGCGTGTTCGCTGCTGTATCCGCAGCCCCGGCTTTACCCGAAGAACGCGACGAACCCGATGAAGATGAGGAAGAAGATTTGGAGGCAGCCATATCCGCGTTTGACCTAAGCGTCCCGAGAGACTGAGTTGCTGATGCAGGCGTGACGTGGGGCCGCGTCGTCGTGATCGTCGTGCCGGGCTGCTAAACGCCCGACCGCGATGATGTGACCTTGCTACGCCGTGCGCTTTTGTGAAACATTCTTGCTCCACGGTGCGAGGCGTGTCAATGCGTCGCCTTGATTTTGACGCAGTGC
>NZ_CAXTGZ010000442.1:0-5099 GCF_964243625.1 uncultured Caballeronia sp. | reverse complement strand
TCCAGCTTGTCTTCCAGCCGCTGAATGAAACGCGCCCGCGGATGCTTGTCCAGCAGCGCGCGTTCTTCGGTGGTGAGCGTGGGCTGCAGCACGATCCAGTCGATGCCTTCCAGCATGAACAAAGGTTCCAGTAACGCGAGCGGCGCCGAACGCGTCTCGCCGGGCTGGATCCGGCCCGACCATACAATGCCGAGTTTGCGCTTCGACTGGCCGCCGAGCGACCCGCGCCATTTCTTGCGATACGCGGCTGGCACCACGAGATAGGGCGTGCGCGCCGGCACCATTTCCGTATTCGATACACCCAGCGCCAGCGGCAAGCTGAGCAGGGGGATGAACGCGTCAATGTCGGCGGGAGGGGGTGTCAGCGTGCTTTTCAATATGACGCCCGCCGCGTTTGCCGCCGGCTCGAGCAGCGCGACAAGCGCCGGTTGCACCTCGAGCACGATCTGGCCGACGAGCTTCGCCGCGAACGGCACGAAACGCACGAACTGCAAGGTATCGCCGAAGCCCTGTTCTGCGCGGATCCACAGCGTCTCGCGCGGCATGGGCGCGCCTTTCCACACGGGCAGGCCCGGAGCCGGGACGCTGGCTGGCGCGCGCAGGCGCCATTCATAAGCGCTCAGTCCGCGAGCGTAATCGCCGAGCGCAAGCAATGTCAGAGCGCGATTCAGGTTCGCCGCAACGAGGCCTGGATCGAGGCGCAACGCCTGATCGAAGGCACGCAGCGCCGCTTTATGACCGCCGAGCGCGAAATGCGCGTTGCCAAGTCCGAGCCACGCCACGCTGTATTTCGGATCGAGTCCGACCGCGCGCTCGAACTGCGGCAACGCGGCTTCATGCTCGCCTATACCCGCAAGCGCGTGCCCGAGTCCAAAGTGCGCGGGCGCGAATTGCGGCTGCATGCGCAGCACTTTCTGCAGCACGGGCACGGCTTCATGCGGGCGGCCGACCGTATCGAGAAGATTGCCCAGGTTGAAATGCGCCGCGACATAGTTCGGCTCGGCGGCAATGGCTTCGCGAAATTGCTGGATGGCGCCGTGGGTGTCGCCGAGCGCATTGAGCGCCATGCCCAGGTTGTTGTGCGCGCCCGCGTGGCCCGGCCGTATTTGAAGCGCGCGGCGGAACGCCTTCGCGCCTTCCTCGAAACGGCGCATTCCAAGCAGCGCGTTGCCGAAATTGTTCCAGGTAGGCGCGTCGCCGGGCTGCAGGCGCAGGGCTTTTTCGAAGGCATCGGCGGCGTCTTCGTGACGGCCCGCCGCAGCGTACGCATTGCCCAGGTTGTATTGCGCGAGCGAAAAGCCGGGTTCCAGGTGCAACGCGTTACGAAACCTTTCGATGGCGTCATCGATCCGGCCGAGCGCCTTCAGCGCATTGCCGAGGTTGAGCTGCAAGGCGGGATCGGCGGGACGCAGGTCTGCCGCGCGGCGCACCAGATCGGCCGCTTCCGCGTGCTGGCCTTGTTGGTGGCGCAGCACGCCGAGCAGATGAAGTGCGTCGACGTGGGAGGGCTCTGCGGCGAGCGCGGCCTGATAGTCGCGTTCCGCTTCGGTGAGGCGGCCGTCGCGATGTGCTGCGAAGCCGCGCGCAAAAACTGTATCCATTGAGGGAAATCGAATGCGAACACGCCATTTTCCCACACGTTCACCGCCGATCCCGATTTTTGCGTTGACGCCGACGACCTGGTCTCGATAACATGTGAACACCTGTTCATATGTTCGATACAACAATCGTGCCTTCAGCGCTGCTGCTAAACGACGTTTCAACCGACGAGCGCGTCGTTCCGCTCGCCGACCTGTTCCGCCTGCTGGGTGACCCGACGCGTTTGCGCATCGTGTTGACGTGCGTGGAAGGGCGCACGCCCGTGGGGGCCATAGCCGAGTCGCTGGGGTTATCGGCTTCGCTCGTGAGCCACCATTTGCGCTTGCTGCGGGCGGCGCGAATCGTGCGGGCAGAGCGCGAAGGCAAGCAGGTTTTCTATCTCGCCGCTGACCAGCACATCAGCGGCATGCTGGCTGAATTGCTCGAGCATATCGCCGAGCCGCACGCCGATTTCAGACCGGATAACGATTAAATGGCACCTCGACCGACGCATCAACATCAGCATCATGACCACGGGCACGAAGGTCACGCGCATGACCACGAGGCTCACGAGGCTCACGAGGCACACGGCCACGATCACAAAGGCGGCCATCATCACCACCATGCGCCGCAAGCCGGGCAGGGCCGCACCTTCGCGATAGCGGTCGCGCTGAACGTGGTGATCGTGATCGTGCAGGCGGTGTACGGGTTCATCGCGCATTCGACCGCGCTGCTCGCCGACGCGGGCCACAATCTCTCCGATGTCCTCGGCCTCCTGCTTGCCTGGGGCGCGGTCTGGCTCGGCACGCGAAAGCCATCGGAACGATACACATTCGGACTCGGCAGTTCGTCGATACTCGCTTCGCTCGCCAACGCCGCGCTGCTGCTGTTCGCGTGCGGCGCGATCGTGCTCGAGGCCGTCCAGCGCCTGCTCAATCCCGCGCCGGTTGCGGGACTCGATGTGTTTATCGTTGCGACGATCGGGCTGGTGGTCAACGGTTTCTCCGCGTGGCTTTTCATGCGCGGCAGCAAGGAAGACCTGAACATCCGCGGCGCGTTCCTGCACATGGCGGGCGATGCCGGCATCTCGGCCGCGGTCGCCGTGAGCGGCCTCGTGATCCTCTATACCGGCGCGAGCTGGGTCGATCCGGTGATGAGCATTGTCGTGGTCGCGGTGATCGTGGCCGGGACGTGGGGGCTGGGGCGCGACGCCATGCGTCTTGCCATGGCCGCGGTGCCGCCGGGCGTGGACAAGCCGCGTATCGAAAAATATCTCTCCGACTTGCCGGGCGTCACCGACGTCCACGATCTCCACGTCTGGGCGCTTTCCACCACCGAAAACGCGATGACCGCGCATATCGTGATGCCGGCGGGACATCCGGGCGATGTTTTCGTCGATGCAATCGTGGGAACACTGCGCCGCGACTACGCCATGCACCACGCGACCCTGCAAGTGGAAATGGGCACGACGGTGCACAGTTGTTCGCTGGGTGAAAAGGCGCACGCGCACTGAGGGTTGGATCCCCGCGTTTGCCGATTACGACCGGCGTACACTGGAAGTCAGTGACGTTTGATGGAGAAGCGCATGTCCGCGCAGAAGCCGAACCGACACAAAACGCTCGATGTATCGCCGGTGCTCATCGCGGGCGCCGGTCCCACGGGTCTCGCCGCTGCCATGAGCCTCTCGCGCGCCGGCATTCCGGTGCGCCTGGTCGATAAAGCCCCCGAACCCTCGCCGTGGTCGCGCGCCATCGGCATCCAGGCGCGCACGCTCGAATTGTTCGAACAGCACAGGCTGGTCGAGCCGTTTCTGGAACTGGGTCACCGGGCGCGGACTGGCAACCTTTATTCGAACGGGCAGCGCCTCACGCAACTCGACTTCGATCCCTTGCAAACGCGCTATCCCTTTCTGCTTTTCCTCGATCAATCCGTCACCGAACGTCTCATGACCGAACATCTTGAAACGTTCGATGTGCGTGTGGAACGTGGCGTGGAATTGATCCACTTCAACCAGGGGGCGGCGGGGCTTGAAGCCACGCTGCAGCATGCCAACGGCGCGGAAGAGCATGTGCGGCCGTCGTACCTGATTGGAGCGGACGGCGCACACAGCACGGTGAGGCATGGACTGAACATCGAGTTCACGGGAAAGACCTTCGAGCAGACTTTCCTGCTCGCCGATCTTCACGCCGACACCGAATGGCCCGACGACGAATTCCATATCTTTGCGTCGGGTGAAGGCATTGCCACGTTGTTCCCGATGGGTGGCGGGCGCACGCGCCTGATCGCCGATCAGCGTGTCGCGGCACAATCGCCGGACGCGCCCGACAGCCTGCAAAAAAGCGCGGCGCCTACGCTCGATGAATGCCGCGAACTCATCGCGCGGCGCATTCATCATCGGGTGACGGTGACGAACCTCGCGTGGTCATCGTATTTCCGGCTGAACAACCGCATGGTGGACCAGATGCGATCCGGGCGCGTGTTCCTCGCCGGCGATGCCGCGCATGTCCATAGTCCTGCCGGTGCGCAAGGCATGAATACGGGCATTCAGGAAGCGTTCAATCTGGGCTGGAAGATCGCGCGGACGCTGGCGGGCGTGGCGTCGGATCGACTGCTCGATACGTACCACACCGAGCGTCATCCTATAGAGCGCGAAGTGCTGCGGACATCGAGTTTCATGACGCAGATGGCCGCCGCCGAACATGGCCCGATGAAGCTGATTCGCGATCACGTGATGCCGGTGTTATCGGCGATCGGTCCTTTGCGCGATGCCGCGCGGCGCACGGTCAGCGAGTTGTCGGTGCAATATCGGAAAAGTCCGTTGACGCTCGAACGCGGGCTCGATGGCGGCCCGCGTGCGGGCGATCGCGCGCCGGATGCGTGGGTGCATGTGGTCGATGGACCGCTTGGGCGTGCGCCCGGTGTCGGTTGTCTCTTCGATCTTCACGATCCCGCGTATTTCTCGCTGTTCCTGATGGTGAAGCCCTCGGAGGACGATGACATTGCACTTGCGCCCGCGACGCTGACCGTGGCGCACGCATTGCGCGACAAGGAGCTCGATGAACTGGCGAAATCAGTAGAAGAGACGTTGCCGAACAGTGTGCGCGTATGGCGCATCACCGATAAAGGCGATGACGGCGCACGTTCGTTGACTGAAGCGTATGGAAGGACGCGGCCGTGTTTTTATCTGGTGCGGCCGGATGGATATATTGCAGCGCGAGGACGCGCGCCTTCCGATACGCAAGGGTTGTTGAGGCACTGCGAGACATGGTTCGGGGCGGGGACGGAGGAGTAGGGTCAGGCGACGCAAACGAAAAAAGGACCGCACTCGGCGGTCCCCTCTTGCGAAAATCCCCCAACCCCTAAGCCGCAACCGCCGGCGTCAGCACCTCCCGATGCTTGGTCAACGCCTTCACCACGATCGGATGAAGCTTCGCGCTCAACTCCGGATCATCCAGCGCTTCCAGAATCGGCGTTCGCATTCGCGGCGCCCAGTACTTGTGAATGTGATTGGCGACTCCATC
>NZ_CAXTGZ010000441.1:0-5100 GCF_964243625.1 uncultured Caballeronia sp. | reverse complement strand
TCTCTTGTCGGATTTTTAAGTTGTTCGATAAAGCGCCGGCACTCGGCCGGCAGCGGCGCTTCGACCTGAAGCGTCTCGCCCGTGCCCGGATGCACGAGTTTCAGCCGGAAAGCGTGCAGGAACATGCGTTTGAGCGACGGATCGGCGTTCGGGCGGACGAGATTCTTGTTCAGCGCAAAGTCGCCGTATTTGGCGTCGCCGGCGATCGGCAAGCCGATGTGCGCCATGTGCACCCGGATCTGGTGCGTGCGGCCGGTTTTCAGTTCGGCCTCGACCCACGCGTATTCGTCAAAACGTTCGATCAGGTTGAAAACCGTGTGCGATGCCAGTCCGTCGTCCTGAACCCGCACGCGACGCTCGCCCTCGGGCGTCAGATATTTGTGCAAGGATTCTTTCACGATCCTTCGACGTCCCCAGCCCGCCAGCCAGTCGCCGTGACCGACGGCCTGATAGCGTTTGTCGATCTTGTTTTCGCGCATCTGTTCGTGCAGGTTCACGAGCGCCGAGCGCTTCTTCGCGAGCATCAGCACGCCGGACGTCTCGCGATCCAGCCGATGCACCAGCTCAAGGAACTTTGCCTGCGGACGCGCGTTGCGCAATTGTTCGATCACACCGAAGGCTACGCCGCTGCCACCGTGAACAGCGACGCCGGCGGGTTTGTCGATGACGATCAGATGATCGTCTTCAAACAGTATGGGGAATTCGGCCGCGGGCGCATTGGAAGAAACGGGTGTCTCGTCCAGTTGAGCGGTCCGGATAGGCGGCACGCGCACCAGGTCGCCCATTTCCAGCCGATATGCCGCGTCGATGCGCCCTTTGTTCACACGAACTTCACCGCTACGCAAAATCCGGTAAATGTGACTTTTCGGCACGCCTTTGCAGACGCGAAGTAGAAAATTGTCGATGCGCTGACCCGCCGCATTTTCGTCGATCTCGATCATCGAGACCTGTTCGCTTGCGACCTTTTTATGGGATGTTTTGCCTAACTCATTCATTCTGAATATAATTTGCGGACAGTCTGGAAAAAGCCACTAAGCTGGCCGGATGTCTCAGACTGTACAGGTGCAAGCGGATAACCGTTATTTTACTTGCGCCCAGGGCCAGTTGCTCACCCGGAAAACGGAGTAACGAGTTGCACGCACGGCGATATCGCGCGGCAGGGACGGTGCCCACAGGCGCGTTCGGTCGAGTCGATCGCCGACACGGTAACGGATTTTTGGCGATCAAGAATTTTATCGGCGTGAGTTGATGAAGGCCGATTTTTATTCGGCTTATTTCCGGATTCGACCCCGGGTATCAGGCAGGTATCGAGACGATATTGGGCGGGTACCAGGTATTGGGTGAACGGAACATCGGCTCTTTGCCGTAGCGAAGAAAACAAGGGTCTGCTGCAAGCTGCGCTGAAACGGGCGAAGCGTGGCGGACATTGTCATAAGGTGAGACACCCAACGCGGTTATCGGGCGCTTCGAGCGCCTGAGAAGCCACAACGGCAGTCTGCCGCAGTTTTGAAGAAAGCCTGGCGGTTTTGCTGGATTGCGCTGCTTGTACATTTTGTTGCGCAGAAAACGCCGGCTGGGAAGAGACTGCTGCAGGATGCATCCGGCTGCTGCTGGCTGCGCTGCCGGCTCCTCGATTCGTTTGACGGACGTCGAGCCGCAGTGCTGTGCCGCTTAAGCCGACAGCCGTCGAATCACGGCGTGTCAAACCTGTTCGCATGTGCCCAGGACTTTCTGCCTGTCGCGACGCATCTCGTCGCACATTGGTGGCAAAGCCCGCTCCAGGCAATTCTCCGAGCCAGAACTCCCGCTCCAGCGTGCTTTGTGACAACAAACACATAAGCGCGGCGCGCCCGCCCTCCTGCTTTACGCGACTGACAACCGCGTGAATTCGCTCGACGGGGGCCGGCAGAGCCGCTCTGGAGCCGTCCAATGAAACGCATGCTGTTTAACGCGACGCAGCAAGAAGAATTGCGCGTCGCTATCGTCGATGGGCAAAAACTCATCGACATCGACATCGAAACCGCCGGGCGCGAACAGCGCAAAGGCAACATCTACAAGGGAGTCGTCACCCGCATCGAGCCGTCGCTCGAAGCCTGTTTTGTGAACTACGGCGAAGACCGCCATGGTTTCCTGCCGTTCAAGGAAGTTGCCCGCCAGTATTTCAAGGACGGCGTGGACATGCGCTCCGCGCGCATCCAGGACGCGCTGCGCGAAGGCCAGGAACTGATCGTCCAGGTCGAGAAGGAAGAGCGCGGCAACAAGGGCGCGGCCCTGACCACGTTCATTTCCCTCGCCGGACGTTACCTTGTCCTGATGCCGAACAACCCGCGTGGCGGCGGTGTATCGCGCCGGATCGAGGGCGACGAACGCCAGGAATTGCGCGAAACGATGGCCCAGCTCGACTTGCCGGAAGGCATGAGCATCATCGCGCGTACGGCAGGGATCGGCCGCTCGGCTGAAGAACTGCAGTGGGATTTGAACTACCTGATGCAATTGTGGCGCGCGGTGGAAGCGGCGTCGCAAAGCGGCGTAGCCGGCAAGCCGATGCTGATTTATCTCGAATCCAGCCTCGTGATCCGCGCGATCCGCGATTACTTCCAGCCGGATATCGGCGAAATCCTGATCGATACCACCGAGATCCATGACCAGGCCAGCGCCTTCATGGACATCGTGATGCCGGATAACTTGAGCAAAGTTAAACGCTATCACGACGACGTACCCCTCTTCTCCCGTTTCCAGATCGAACACCAGATCGAGACCGCGTATTCGCGCACGGTGCCGTTGCCTTCGGGCGGCGCGATCGTGATCGACCACACGGAAGCGCTGGTTGCCATCGACGTGAACTCGGCCCGCTCGACCAAGGGCGCGGACATCGAGGAAACGGCGACACGCACGAACCTCGAAGCTGCCGACGAAGTCGCGCGCCAGTTGCGCCTGCGCGATCTGGGCGGCTTGATCGTGATCGACTTCATCGATATGGAGTCGGCCAAGAGCCAGCGCGAAGTCGAGCAGCGCCTGAAAGACGCGTTGAAGCACGATCGTGCGCGCGTACAAATGGGCAAGATTTCGCGCTTCGGTTTGATGGAACTGTCGCGTCAGCGCCTGCGTCCGGCGTTGTCCGAAGGCAGCCATGTGACCTGCCCGCGTTGTAACGGCACGGGCCATATCCGTGACACCGAATCGTCCGCGCTGCAAGTGCTGCGGATCATTCAGGAAGAAGCAATGAAGGAAAACACCGCGGCAATTCATTGCCAGGTGCCGGTGGAAGTCACCGCTTTCCTGCTGAACGAAAAGCGTTCGGAAATCAACAAGATCGAGTCGCGTTTCAAGGTCAACGTCGTGCTGATCCCGAACAAGCATCTCGAAACGCCGCACTACAAGCTGGAACGCCTGCGTCACGACGATACACGTCTGGACGAGCCGCGTGCATCGTGGAAGATGGCCGAGGAAGCCGCGCACGAACTGGAATCCGAAACGGGTTACAGCAAGCGCACCGAGGAAGTGAAGCCCAAGCAGGAAGCGATGGTCAAGGGCATCACGCCAGCTTCTCCCGCGCCTAGCGCGCCGGTGAAGGTCGCGGCGGCTCCGGTCGCGGCACCCGCGCCGGTGGCGGCATCGACTGGCGGGTTCATCGGCTGGTTGAAGAACCTGTTTGGCGTGCAGCCGGAAGTGAAGCCGGCGCCGGCGCCAGTCGTCACGCCCGCGCCGGTACGTCCGGCCCGCGGCGATCGGCCGGAACGGTCGGGACAAGGGGGTGACCGGAACCGCAATCGCCGGGGTGGCACCGGATCGCGTGACAGCGCAGCGGCTGTTGCAGGTACGGCAGCAGCCACGCCAGGTACGGCGGGCGGCCGTCAAAACCCGCGCCGCGAGGAACGGGAACCGAAGGAAGCACGCGAACCGCGTGAACCACGTGAAGGCCGTGAGGGTCGCGAACCGCGCGAGCCAAGGGAACCGCGTGGTGGCCGTGAAGGCCGCGAGCCGCGTGAGGCACGCGAAGGCCGCGAGCCGCGCGAACAGCGTGAGCCACGCGAGCCGCGCGAATCGCGCGACAACCGCGAACGTACGGAAGCCGCCGATCGAGGTGAGCGTCGTGACCGTGGCGATCGTCCGGAGCGCGGTGAACGCAAGAAGCCTCAGCCGGAAGCTGCTGTCGAAGCATTGACGCAAGGCGAAACGGTCGTGTCGGAGTTGACGGAAAACACGCAAGCAGGCCAGGAATCCCAGCAAAACGGCAACGCCGACGCATTGCAGGCCGATCAGGCGAGCGCAGCGCGTGAAGGTGAAGAGCGCCGCCGTCGCCGTCGTGGCCGTCGTGGTGGACGCCGCGATCGTGAAGAAGAAGGCGTGACGGTGAATCAGGCTGCGGATATCGCGGAAGGCGAAGGCACGGCTGAAAGCACCGATCCGGAACGCGCTCAAGCCGGCGTATTCGATACCGATGGCGACGACACGCGCGAGTTCGCGCCTGCCGCAGCCAAACCGGTTCAAGCAACCCCGGCGGCTGTAACGGTCGAGCCGGTTGCCGCTGCCGCGGTCGCCGTGACGGAATTGCCGGAGCCGGTTCGCGCCGTGCCGGTCGAAACGGTCGCGCCGGTTTCCATCCCTGCCGCGCAGCCAGTTGCAGAATCGATCGAAGCGAAGCACGCCGAAGCCGAAGGGTTCGTGGTGCAGCACGAGGCGCATGAAGTTCACACGCCGCATGCTGAAACGCCGGCGATCAACGTGTTCGAGAAGCCGGCAGCACCGCGGCCCGTCGAAAACCCGTTTGGCCCGACGCCGAAGGTAGCGGAAGAAAAGCCGGCGAGTCCTTTCATCGATACCCCGAAGGCAGAGGAACCGGTCGTAGCTCAGGCCGCGCCCGAAGCAGCACCGCAAGCCGCTGAAACGCTTGCCCAGCCTGCCGAGCCGCTGAAAACGGCGGCTGTTGCGGCAGCGCCGGAATCGGGAATGGTATCTGCGATTGCGCCGCCCGTGCCCGTGGTGGCGGAAGCGTCTGCACCGGTCGTATCCGAGCCGGTGAAGGCCTTTGAAGCGGTGGAAACCGCTGCGCCCGCCCCGGTTGCTCCGGCGCCCGCGGTTGCCCCGGTCTCGCCCGAA
>NZ_CAXTGZ010000440.1:0-5113 GCF_964243625.1 uncultured Caballeronia sp. | reverse complement strand
ACAATCCGGAGGCGAGTAGGGCGGAGATCCGGCCAGCGGGCAGCCGGATCTCCAACGAGGCGATTAGCTGCCTTGCGCCGAGGTTACTTTGGTGAACAATCCACTGAACATCGAAGTCGTGCTGCTCTTGAATGCAACTGATATGCCGCCGAGAGCGAGCACTACGATGCCTGCCAACACTGCGTATTCCATGGCGCTTACGCCACGCTCGTCGCGAACAAATGCTTTAAAGACCTTGCGCATCTTGTACATCCTTATAACGGTAGGTAGTTGACTCGCCCATTGCGTGCGAGCCGGCCAAGAACTTCCCCACCGTCCCCGCCGACGAATCTCTCCGGACAAGCTCGGAAGGTAGGTGGTGAGCCTATTTACGGCGTGCTTAAAACGAACTTGAGGGGAGCAATGACGCCAAGCGGAAACAACGCTCATCAAACGGTTGGATTAAAGCTGGACAGTCCGTTCGAGCGTTACTTTCTTTTAGCAGTGGCGGGTGCGGCAATCGTTTGCGGCATGTTAAAGAGCAGCGAATCAGTAATTAGTACGGCCGCAGACTAGTTGAAAAAATATTTTCGGGGTCCGTCCATAACAGGGCTCGAGAACGACATTTCCAGCACGACTGCCAGATCGTCGCGCAATCAAGCGAAGCCGGCGTTGGGTGATATTCGCTGCCTGGCTTTTACGTGGTTGCGAATCTCAGCCACCAAATCGCTTGAATAGTGCCGACCGAGGAATGATGAGCGCGGCCGGAGAGGTTCATTCGTTCGCCAGGGCCGCTCCGCTGATTCCGTGTCCTTAATCAGTGGCTAGCGATTTGCCGCATTTGAAAACCCGAGCCGCTAAAGTCCGGAGGCTATAGCGCCGTTAGAGCGGAGAGTTTCGCAATTGCATGTGCCTTTCGGATGTAATAAAGGGAGACTTTTCGTTACGTGATCAGCAGTAGTCCGTTTGCAATGAAATCAGCGAATGCGCCCGTTCGGTAAGCAGATCAGCGCAGGGCCAAAGCGTCTTCGCGCTGTATAGATGTCCGCTATTAGTTCGGTAACCTAATCGATTGGTCGATTTAAAAGATACTTGTGCTTTGTACGTTTGCCTAAAGTTTTCCGGATATGTTCCGTTAATTTATTGTCGATGTGCCTTCGACGACGCCAGCTTGTGCCCTTCTGAAAAACCTAACAATAAACTCATGAAACTGCTCTCAAAGCTCATGTTGCTGACGCTGCCCATACTTGCTGCCTGCGGCGGTGGTGGCGGCGACAGCAAGACCTGCACGACCGACCTTGCCAATCTACAAAAGTCGTGCGTCGCCAACCCTTCACACGCATTGCCTGAAGGTTTCTGGTACGGCTCCGTGAATTCGGCGCAGTCGGTCGCGGCGCAAACCATCGTCCTGGAGTCAGGGCAGTATTACAGCATCTACACGCAGAACGGCTCGTTTATCTGGTTGATCGAGGGCATCATGACCGCGACCGATGGCGCGTTCACTGATTCTGCAACGGTCGGCTTCCATACATTCGGAGCGATTCGCGCCGGCACGTTATCAGGTAATTTCACCGACAAGAGCGCACTCACTGCGACGACGAGTCTTTTCGTCAGTCCGGATACGACAGCCACGAGTTTCAACGGCAACTACAACGCGACGTACGATACACCGATCGCCGTCAGTGACGTTGCACGCACCTGGAGCAGCGGCGCGGGGGTCTCGCCAATCTCCACAATCACGGTGGCCGCAGATGGTACTGCAACGGGTTCGCAAAATGCATGCACGTTTACCGGCAGCTTCAAACCGCGCTCGACTGGCAAACATCTGCTAGACGGTACGCTTAATTTCACGGGTCTGTCGTGCGCTCTCAACAACGAATCGATGCCCGTTGAAGCGACCGTAGTAAATGGGCTGCTCACGGTTGTTGGCGTCACACCGCAACGCGACCAGGCGTTCTTTTTATCTGCTCAGTAAAGTCGATTCGATATCGATGAAATGGCGGAATGCCTGCATTCCGCCATTTTTTTATCCATGACCGCTCGTTGACAACGAAGTTCGCAACCTCACCCGGCCGATTGGTATTGCGGCGTGTGATTCGGCGTTCGCGTCGATCGAAATAACCATTCGATCCGCAAGCTTGCGTCGTAAGCAGCAATTGCCTCCGCATGGGTCGAAGTCACAAGGCAACGCACGCGCTGCCCGCATGGGTGGGGTTACAAGCATCAGGACTTCTGACGCAGATAAATTCGCCAGCAAACGTTTGCATTCGCTGCACAACATTTGTCGACACTAAAGTTGGCGTGGCAGGCCCCGTTAAGTAAAGCAATGTGCAGTACATTCGCTTTCGTTCTCTTGCACGACGAAGGCTGGCCATTAACGTCGCGAGCAGGACTTAATTTCTCGTGACGCACCCAATACACGAAAAAATGACTCTCCAACGTATGCAAGTAAAAACGAAGCTGGCAACCGGCTTCGGCGCGCTCACCGGCGCAGTACTGATCGTTGCGGCATTATCGGTTCAATCGCTCCGTGCATCGAACCAGCGGTTCGAATCCTTTGTGAACGGGATCAACACCCGGGCGAACATTGCGGAAAGAATTCGTACCGCCGTCGACCGGCGAGCGATTGCCGCGCGCAATCTCGTGCTTGTCACCAAGCCTGCTGATCTCGAGATCGAAAAGGCCGCGGTCATCCAGGCTCACGAAGACGTCCAGCACAATCTCCGAAACTTCGACAACTTGGTAGCGGGCGCGAAGGACGTGACGCCCGAAGTGCGTGCACGCGTCGAAGAGATCAATCGGGTTGAATCGTTGTATGGTCCCGTCGCACTTGCCATTGTCGATCTCGCGCTCAAGGGCAGGCATGATGAAGCGATTGCGAAGATGAACGACGAGTGCCGCCCGTTACTCGCAGCGCTTGTCAAGGCAACGCAGGACTATTCCGATATGACAAGTCAGCGCGAAGCAATGCTCGTGCGTGAGTCAGCTCAACACTACGCGATATCGCGCTTGTTGCTGATCGCTGCCTGTGTGGCAGCGGCCCTGTCGGCGGCGATTGCAGGTGCGGTCATCACACGCAGCATCCTGCGCGCTCTGGGTGCCGAGCCCGATACATTGAGCGAGGTGGTGCAGCGGGTTGCAAGCGGTGACCTGAGTGCCGTTGCGGGCGCGGACAAGGCGCCCCCGACAAGCGTGCTTGCTTCAATGAGCACGATGCAAACCAAGCTCGTCGAACTCATCGCCAACGTGCGGGCATCAGCCGACAGCATTGCCACTGGATCGAATCAGATCGCAGCAGGAAACGCGGATCTTTCGACTCGTACTGAAGAACAGGCCGCTTCGCTCGAAGAGACGGCATCGAACGTTGAGGAGCTCACGTCGACGGTTCGGCAGAACGCCGAGCATGCGCACCAGGCACGAGCGCTTTCGTCGACGGCCACTACTGTCGCGCACCAGAGCAATACGGCCGTGAACCGAATGGTTGCGACCATGTCGGAGATCAGCGTGCGCTCGGAAAAGATCGCGGATATTACCGGCATCATCGAAGGTATCGCATTCCAGACGAACATTCTTGCGTTGAATGCAGCCGTCGAAGCCGCCCGCGCTGGAGAAGAGGGGCGTGGTTTCGCCGTCGTGGCAGCGGAAGTACGTTCCTTGGCGCAACGCTCATCCAGCGCGGCAAAGGAGATCAAGGAATTGATCGAGGCGTCGGTGGGCTGCATCTCGGAAGGCTCGTCGCTTGCTGGAGAAGCGGGCATGACCGTGGCGCAGGTACTGATAACGGTCTCGAAGGTCAGCGATATCGTGGGTGAAATCGCAACGGCATCGAACGAGCAAAGCAATGGTATCGAGCAATTGAGCCAGACGATTTCGCAAATGGATCAGGTGACGCAGCAGAACGCCGCCCTGGTCGAAGAAGCGGCGGCGGCATCGCAATCGCTCGATGCCCAAGGCCGTCGGTTGACACAAGCGGTTTCGCTGTTTCGTCTGACTCAGAACACGGCAACGGCGTAGCCCGGTCGGTGCATCGTTGCATGAAGAGTTCTAAAATCAAGACCATGCTGAGTGCTGAACTGTCTGCTAACGTACTTCGAACCGTTTAGCGGGACCAAAGACCCACAATGCAATCACACACGAGCGAGCAAGATTCAAGGAACCATGTGGCCTGTCTTCAAGGCAGCCTCTTGAATGCCGGCGATGACGTCTACCGACGCCTGGTAGAAGGCATAACGGATTACGCAATCTACATGCTGGATGTGGACGGTATGGTCGTCACCTGGAACGCCGGCGCCCAGAAAGCCAAAGGCTACGCAGCGAGCGAAATCGTCGGACGGCACTTCTCCTGCTTCTATTCAGTCGACGAACGGCTCGACGATCTGCCGGGGCGCAATCTCGAAACCGCGCGCACCACAGGCAAGTATGAAGCCGAGGGATGGCGGGTGCGCAAGGACGGCGCCCGTTTCTGGGCGCATGTGGTTATCGACGCGCTGCGCGACCCCAATGGACGTCTGTTCGGTTTTGCGAAGATCACGCGCGACTTCACCGAACAGCGACGCATGCGTGACCACGCCATCGATCACGAACGGCGCTTCCGCTATCTCGTGCAAAGTGTGACCGACTATGCGATCTACATGCTGGATACGGACGGCATCGTGTCCAACTGGAACGCGGGTGCCAAGCGCACGAAGGGCTATTCGGCGGACGAGATCGTTGGCCAGCATTTCAGTTGTTTCTATACGCCCGAGGATCGTGATGCCGGGCTGCCGGCGCGCAGCCTCGCCAAGTCGCTTCACGACGGACGGTTCGAGACTGAAGGTTGGCGAGTGCGCAAGGACGGCACGCGCTTTTGGGCGCACGTCGTGATCGACCCGATTTTTGACGATGATGGTGAGCTCTTCGGCTTCGCGAAGGTGACGCGCGATCGTACGGAAGCGCGTGCGCTTCAGGAGCAGACGCGCGATCACGAGCGGCGCTTTCGCTTGTTGATTGAAGGGGTGACCGACTACGCCATTTACATGCTGGATATCAATGGCATCGTCTCGAACTGGAACGCCGGGGCGCAGCGCGCAAAGGGTTACGTGGCGTCCGAAATCGTGGGCAAGCATTTCTCCTGCTTTTACGATCCGGCCGACCG
>NZ_CAXTGZ010000439.1:1577-5134 GCF_964243625.1 uncultured Caballeronia sp. | reverse complement strand
ATATTTCTCGCCGAAGAGCGCCATTGCGCCGCCCTTCACCGCCTCGTCGTAGGGCATGACACGCACGATGCCCGGCGCGTTCGCCAGCACTTCCGCGTTCACGATTTCTTCCACGCGACGAATCTGCTCGTCGGTCATGGGGGCGTTGTGTGCGAAGTCGAAACGAGTCTTGTCGGGATCGACCAGCGAACCCTTTTGCTGCACGTGACCGCCAAGCACTTCGCGCAACGCCCGGTGCATCAAGTGCGTCGCCGAGTGATTGCGCGCTGTGCGCAGACGGCGGGTCGTGTCGATCTCGGCCTTCACCACGTCGCCCACTTTCAGCGTGCCTTGCTCGACCGAACCGTGATGACCGACCACGTCCGATTGCACTTTCAACGTATCGGCGACGGCGAAGCGCACCGCGGCGTTAGCGAGCACGCCCTGGTCGCCGGCCTGACCGCCCGATTCCGCGTAGAACGGCGTGTGATCCAGCACGACGACGGCTTGCTGGCCGGCTTGGGCCTCTTTAACCGATGCCCCGTCCACGTAGATCGCGACGATCTTCGCGTCATCGAAGAACTCGTTCTCGTAGCCATGGAACGTGGTCTTCTCGCCCGCATATTCCAGACCTTGCGCCGACTTGAACTTGCCGGCCGAACGAGCTTGTTCGCGTTGACGGGCCATGGCTTCGTCGAACGCGGTTTCGTCGACTGTGATGCCGCGTTCGCGGCATACGTCCGCCGTCAGGTCCAGTGGGAAGCCGAACGTGTCGTGCAACTTGAACGCGAGCTCGCCGTCGAGTTGCTTCGAGCCTTTGGCATCGAGTTCGGCGAGTGCTGTTTCGAGCATCGCCATGCCGTGTTCGATGGTTTCGAAGAACCGTTCCTCTTCCTGTTTCAGCACGTTCGTGACGCGCGTCTGCGCTTCTTTCAGTTCCGGGTAAGCCGCGCCCATTTCCTCGACCAGATCTGCCACGAGCTTGTGGAAAAACGCGCCCTTGCGGCCGAGCTTGTAGCCGTGGCGGATCGCGCGGCGCACGATCCGGCGCAGCACGTAACCGCGGCCTTCGTTGCCGGGGATCACGCCATCGACGATCAAGAACGAACACGCGCGAATATGGTCGGCGATGACCTTCAGCGAATTGTTCGTGAGGTCCGGCGTACCGGTTTCGCGGGATGCAGCCTTGATGAGCGCCTGGAACAGGTCGATCTCGTAGTTGCTGTGCACATGCTGGAGCACGGCGGCAAGGCGTTCGAGGCCCATGCCGGTATCGACGCTCTGCTTGGGCAGCTTCGTCATGTTGCCCTGGGCATCACGATTGAACTGCATGAACACGAGATTCCAGATCTCGATGAAGCGGTCGCCGTCCTCTTCCGGAGATCCCGGCGGGCCGCCCCACACTTCCGGGCCGTGGTCGTAGAACACTTCAGAGCAAGGGCCGCAGGGGCCGGTATCGCCCATGGTCCAGAAGTTATCCGATGCGTAGCGCGCGCCCTTGTTGTCGCCGATGCGGATGATCCGCTCCTTCGGCACGCCGATTTCGTTTTCCCAGATGGCGAACGCTTCGTCGTCTTCCTGGTAGACCGTGACGGTGAGCTTTTCCGGCGGCAGGCCGTAGACTTTCGTCAGCAGTTCCCAGCAATAGTGGATGGCATCGCGCTTGAAATAGTCGCCAAACGAGAAGTTGCCGAGCATCTCGAAGAACGTGTGATGACGGGCCGTATAGCCGACGTTTTCGAGGTCGTTGTGCTTGCCGCCTGCGCGTACGCTGCGCTGGGACGTGGTCGCGCGTGAATACGGGCGCGATTCGGTGCCGAGGAACACGTCCTTGAACTGGACCATGCCGGAGTTCGTGAACAACAGCGTGGGATCGTTGCCGGGCACAAGGCTCGACGAGCGGACGATCGTGTGGCCCTTCGATTCAAAGAACTTGAGGAATTTCTCGCGGATGTCGGCGGCTTTCATGGCGTGCGGGTCTGCTTTTGTGTGCGGTGGCGACGCGCGTTCGTAGCTTGTGCGCGGCGCCGGGAGCCAGATTGGGATTGTCGATTATACGGGGTTTGGCGATGGATTCTGCCCGTGGCGGCGGACGATGGTGATGTGCGCGTGTTGATTTCTCCGGACGGGACGTCCGCGCAACGAATCTACGTGCGCAGTGCTCGCGCATGGACTGCAGACCAGCCACTGTTCAACGCCAATTCCGATTACAGACCGTGATCATGGTTCGGCATCAGCCATAATCAAAATAACCATTAACTTCTTTATAAAAACAAATAAAAATTCCGATACCGCGGAGCAATGCATAATTGTCGTCTAGCGAATTAAAATTTTCGCCGACGATGCGGCTACACCGGAATACAATTTCACTTCCACCTCTAAAACTGGCACCTGGTGTATCTAATGGCAGCGATTATATGAAAATATATACTCAGTTGCGAAGACCACGCAGATAGTGCGTAACGTTAATAAGCACTCAATCATTCAAAGAAACGCGTTCAATGCATCCACGGAACAAAATCTGCAAGGTCCTCGCCAGTGCGGCATGCCTGCTGGGGTTGGGCGCTGCCAGCTTGGATGCGGACGCATCCTGCTCCTTCGCGGATCCTCAAACTGCCCACGTTTATACGATCACCATTCCACCGCAGAGCCTTTCGCGAGATGTCCCGGTCGGCACCGTGCTTTACAAAGGCGAAGTCCCGACCATACCCGTCAGCGGCCTTTACGCATGGTGCGCGGCCCCTGGCATTTATCTGAAGTCTGTCACCGGCTCTACGCTGATATCGTCGACTAATAACGTTTTTACTTACGCTACCAATATCGATGGGATCGGCATACGTTTTTACGAAGGCAACAACGGGAATCGCGGAAGTTATTTCGGGCCGGGAATTACCGGCAACTGGGTGGGTTCATGGAATTACAGCAACTCATACTATGGCGTTGAAATAGTCCGCACGCAGCCCACCGGAGTCGGTCCGAGCTCAGGTACGGTTGCCGCAACAGCTTACGCAACGTTCACGCTCGATCAGCTACTGGTCGCCACCATCCAGTTCACGCCGTTCGAGGTCGGTGTGCAAACCTGCACTGTCACCACGCCGTCGATCAACGTCGACATGCCGCGCGCCCATACGCGTGATCTGCCCACGGTAAATTCCACTTATGGCGACACCACGTTCAACATGGGACTCAACTGCGCGGCCGGCGTCAAAGTCGCCATGACCATCACCGACGCATCCCAGCCCAACAACACGTCAACCACGCTGTCGCTCGGGCACGACTCCACGGCGTCGGGAGTCGGCTACCAGATCGTGAACGGCGGCGTCCCGATCGCATTCGGTCCCGACTCGGCCGTACCGGGCGCGGCAAATCAGTTTGTCATCGTGCCGCTGTCGGTATCGGGCGCCTATAGCATCCCGCTGGTGGGCCGTTACGTTCGAACGGGAACAATGGTCCCCGGAAGTGCAAAAGCCTACGCGACATTCACCATGTCATATCAATGAGCGCGCCACGGGGGGGAATCTGCATCGTCAGTAGATTTCACGAGCCGTGAAAACGGCTTTGTCGAGCCGACGAAGTGG
>NZ_CAXTGZ010000439.1:0-1567 GCF_964243625.1 uncultured Caballeronia sp. | reverse complement strand
AAGTTTTCCCTCACGCCCGCCCCGACCAGTCCGCCCGCTGCCGCGCCCGCCACCGTCCCAAGCGGACCGCCGGTCAGCACATAACCCAACGCACCGCCGGCCGCCGCTCCAATCCCCGCGTGCGCCTGCGTACGGCTCATCGCACACCCCGACACTGCTGCAATTAACGTCGCAACCGCAGCAACCCGAATCGATACCCGCGTGATCTTGTTCATGTTGAGACCTTCCTTTTTATTGTCGATATGCCGCGCCCCGAACCTTTCAATTTCATTAGTCCGGGACGCGACGCTATCTTAAAATCGTCTCATCATTGCCGACAATGCGATTTACCTCCCGTTACGCTCGATACATCCGGTATTGAAACGCTGCGGGTTTGCATCAGATAAGGAACATGTCGCAACCGCGCCGCACATCGTGGCGAAATCCCGGCCTGCGCTGTCCCGGGCGGATTGCTAAGGTAGAATCGTTTGATCGATTTGGTCTTACCGAACGCAAGCCGCACGTATTCGAACGCTAGCGCCCTCGTCAGCTCTTCTTCTCTTTCGCATGAACACTGATCGCAACGACGCCCCGGCGGTGAATAATTTCATCCGCAATATCATTGACGAAGACAATCGCAACGGCAAATGGTCGCAGCGGGTCGAGACGCGTTTTCCGCCCGAGCCGAACGGTTATCTGCACATTGGCCATGCAAAGAGTATTTGCGTCAATTTCGGCATCGCGCGTGATTACGGCGGCGTCTGCCACCTGCGTTTCGACGATACCAACCCCGAAAAGGAAAGCGTCGAGTACGTGGATTCCATCGTCGATGCGGTCAAGTGGCTCGGCTTCGACTGGAACAAGGACGGCCAGGAATACCTGTACTTCGCAAGCGACTACTACGACCAGCTCTACGAATTCGCCGAACTGCTGATCGAGCGTGGCCAGGCCTATGTGGATAGCCAGACAGCCGAAGAAATGCGTCTCACACGCGGCTCCGCGCAGGAGCCGGGCAAGAATTCGCCGTTCCGCGACCGCACGCCTGCAGAAAACCTCGACCTGTTCCGCCGCATGAAAGCCGGCGAATTCCAGGAAGGCGAGCACGTGCTGCGCGCGAAAATCGACATGGCGTCGCCGAACTTCAACATGCGCGATCCGGTGATTTATCGCATTCGTTTCGCGCATCACTACCGGACCGGCGACACGTGGTGCATCTACCCGATGTATGACTACACGCATTGTGTATCGGACGCGCTCGAGAACATTACGCATTCGCTGTGCACGCTGGAATTCGAGGATCATCGTCCGCTTTACGACTGGTTCCTGAACCAACTCGCCGACGACGGCAAGTTCACACGTCCGCTGCCGCAGCAAATCGAGTTTTCGCGCCTGAACCTCACCTATGCAATCACCAGCAAACGCAAGCTGCTCCAACTGGTGACCGAGAACCACGTGGAAGGCTGGGACGATCCGCGCATGCCGACTATCGTGGGCGTGCGGCGCCGTGGTTTCACACCGGAAAGCATCCGCCTGATGTGCGATCGCGTGGCCGTGACGAAGGTCGATTCGTGGATCGACATGAGCGTGC
>NZ_CAXTGZ010000438.1:0-5147 GCF_964243625.1 uncultured Caballeronia sp. | reverse complement strand
TCCGACGCCATCCTCGACGCCATCCTGGCTCAGGACAAGTACTCCCGCGTCGCGGCCGAAACGCTTTGCAACACTGGCTTGGTCGTCCTGGCGGGCGAAATCACAACCCAGGCGAACGTCGACTACATCCAGGTCGCGCGCGACACCATCAAGCGCATCGGTTACGACAACACGGATTACGGCATCGACTATCGCGGCTGCGCCGTGCTCGTGGCGTATGACAAACAGTCGCGGGATATCGCGCAAGGTGTTGACGCCGCGCACGACGACAACCTCGACCAGGGCGCCGGCGACCAGGGCCTGATGTTCGGCTACGCCTGCGACGAAACGCCTGAGTTGATGCCGCTGCCCATTCACCTGTCGCACCGTCTGGTCGAGCGTCAGGCGAACATGCGCCGCGACGGCCGCCTGAACTGGCTGCGTCCGGACGCGAAGTCACAAGTCACCGTGCGTTATGTCGATGGCAAGGCGCACAGCATCGATACCGTCGTGCTGTCTACGCAGCACGCGCCGGACATCGAATTGAAGGCGCTGCGCGAAGCGGTGATCGAGGAGATCATCAAGCCGGTGCTCCCGCCAGAGCTGATCAAGGGCGACATCAAGTTTCTGGTGAACCCGACCGGGCGTTTCGTTATCGGCGGTCCGCAAGGCGATTGCGGCTTGACAGGCCGCAAGATCATTGTCGATACCTACGGCGGCGCGGCGCCTCACGGCGGCGGTGCGTTCTCGGGCAAGGACCCGTCGAAGGTCGACCGCTCAGCGGCTTATGCGGGACGTTATGTCGCGAAGAACATCGTGGCCGCGGGCCTGGCTTCACGTTGCCTGATCCAGGTGTCGTACGCCATTGGCGTGGCGCGCCCGACTTCGGTCATGGTGAACACGTTTGGTACGGGCCGCGTGTCGGATGCGAAGATCCAGGAGCTCGTGCTCGAGCATTTCGACCTGCGTCCGAAGGGCATCATCCAGATGCTCGACCTGCTGCGCCCGATCTACGAGAAGTCGGCTGCATATGGTCACTTTGGCCGAGAAGAGCCGGAATTTACGTGGGAAGCCACGGACAAGGCATTGCTGTTGGCTGAAGCCGCTGGTACGGAACCCGTAACCGAAACGGCTTGACCTCCACGTATGGAAAAGCCCGCCAAGCGTTGTTCACGCCTGGCGGGCTTTTTTTTTCCGGGGCTGGAGTGCTGCGCGCAAAGGCTAGCGCTATTTTGAAATAATCAGCGGGTAGAAAACCCAAACCATCCGGCGCTGGCAGAAAGCCTGCGCGGGCGTCGGCTAGACGTATTAATTACACCCGGTAATGGTTTTGATTTTGAGACAGGCGCACGTAATTGCGCCGGTTTTCGCAATAAGGCTTTGAGCGTCGCTTGCCGCGATACCGCCCTTAACCGAAGACTGGAAAAGAAACCGTGAAACCAGGAACGAATACCATCCACAGGATGCGAGTTTCTGAAACTTCCTGCAAGTAATTGAGTGCGCGCCGAATGATGGCGCAGGGCACGGACGACGCGTCGTCCAGCGGGGCGTGCGGCGCGGACGGCGGCACGTGTAAGACGATTGGCGAAACGGATATTCATGGATCTCACAAGCCTGAGTTGCCAAAGCAATGACCCGACAGTAGCCGTGTCAAAAAAAGCGTTCAACAGTTCGAGTAATTGAAGACAAGAAAAGTTGCTGAACGAAAAGCGCAATAATTTAATAGATATTCATCGAAAGCGATTTTCGATGTGCTCTCTCAATGCCCGGCAGATTATCGAAGAATTGTTACTGCCGGAAGTCAGCACTTTCCCGCAGGAAAGTTTGACCATGGGCGCTCGCGCTCCGGCACGCTGGACATGCTGTGGCGATTTACAATCAGCGTATTCGCCCTGAATTTGCGGGCCGCTTACGGTTTCCTTGACCGCAGGCAGCCGGCAAGACGCATTTCCCTGTGAGCCGATATGCCGAATCAAACGAAGTTGGAACAAGTCCGCGTGTTGCGGGAAAACGGTTACGTCGTGGTGCCTGGGCTTGTCACGCCCGAGCGCTGCGAAGCCATGCGCAACGTCGCACGGGAACAGTTGGCGCAAGCGGCTGCGCCGGTGGAATTCGAAGCCGACCTGCAATACCCCGGCGCTCCGAACTCGAAGGACGCGCCCGGCGGACATACCGTGCGCCGGCTGCTCGACGCCTACAGCCGCGATACGCTGTTCGCGGATTGGGCAACGTCGCCCGATGTGCGCGGCTGGATGGAAACCTACTTTGGCGAAACGCCCGTGCTTTCACGCGCGCATCACAACTGCGTGATGACGAAGCATCCGGCATATGGCAGCCTGACCGGATGGCATCGCGATGTGCGGTACTGGAATTTCGAGCGCGACGACCTGGTTTCAGCGTGGGTCGCGCTCGGTAACGAGACGGTGGAAAACGGCGGGTTGTGGTTTGTGCCGATGTCGCAGAAGTTGCCGTTCACGTCGGAGCGTTTTGATGACGCCAAGTTCTTCCGCTCCGACCTGCCCGAGAATACGGCGCTGATACACAGCGCGGTATCGCCGAAACTGAATGCCGGCGACGTGGTGTTTTTCCACTGCAACACGTTGCATTCCGCCGGCAAGAACCTCACCGATGCCGTGAAGTTCTCGCTCGTCTACACGTACCGGGGCGCGAGCAATTTCCCGTTGCCGGGAACGCGCTCGGCGGCGAAGGAAGACGTTCCGTTGGTCTGACGCTCCGGCTTAACGGCCCTTGCTCGGAATAGCCAGGCCAATAAGCCCGGCGAGCATGGCGACCATGCCGCCGGCGATCAGCCAGATTGTCTTGTTCGTCGGAGAACCGGTGAAAAAGCGCGACACGTCGTTGCTCAGCGAATGGAACGACTGGCCGCCGAAGTAAAGCAGCACAACCCCGCCCACGATCAGCGCAATGGAAATCGCCTTGGTCATATAAGTCTCGTCTGTGTGTGGACCGAAAGCTTATTCAACGCAGCCGGATGCGTCCAGCATCGAAACAATGGCTTCACGCGGGAGCGCTTCCGGGCGGTGGCACGGGCGTTTCGGCTGGCTTGATGCCCGGCTTGATCTGGCGGAGCAAGTCAGCTTGCACGTTCGCGTAGTCGGTACGGTTCGTCCAGACGCCGATGTTCAGTTTCGGGCCGGTATCGGTGTATTCGGAGACGGCAATCCACGGTTTGGTTTTTTCATCGTTGATGATGCGCGGATCGGTTTCCACAATTCGATGCAGCGAAGCCAGCGTTTTCTCGATGTTCTGGTCTTCCGGAATGATCACGTTCAGCACCACGCGCCGGCGATCGTTCGCGGTGAAGTTCGTGACCGGGTTTGCCCAGATCGTGCTGTTCGGCACAAACATGATGACGCCGTCACTTTTTGTCAGGCGCGTGGTGAACAGGCCGATCTCGTTGACCGTTCCTGCCGTCGCACCCACGCCTTCTATGTAGTCGCCCACTTTGAAAGGCCGAAGCAGGAGCAGCATCAAGCCGGCGGCAATGTTCTGCAGCGTGCCTTGCAACGCCAGGCCGATCGCCAGACCGGCAGCGCCGAGCACGGTCAGGATGCTGGCGGCGGCGACGCCAAACTTGCCCAGCGCCGCGACGATCGCGATCACACGGATGGCCCATTGCACGAGACTCGCCATTACGGGCGTGAACGTGGCGTCGGCGTTCGTGCGCCCGAGCGCGCGCTTGACGGCAGCGGCAACGCGGTTCGAAATCCACCAGCCGACGATCAGTATGAGTATGGCCACCAGCACGTCAATGCCGTAAGAAACGCCGGCCGTCATCAGAAAATTGTAGACGGGGCGTAGTTTGTCGAGCGGGTCCATAAAGTTCTCCTTGTTCTAGTGAGCAGGTTTGGGCTCATGCCGAAGGTAAATCGTTCCCCCATTAGCCATCCGGCCGAGGGTTTTAATATCGGGATAGCCTTGATGTCTTTCGGGTCAACGCCGACACGAGTTCTCACGATTCGATAACATGTCAGACCCGGCGCATGTCAGACGACATTAAATCGATGGCACGCCGCGCGAATGTTTCTCGTTTGTGCTTGCAAAACCCTTTCCCACATCTGATACAAGGATTTCGTCATGGCTTACGAAGCAGCTTCCGAGCGCTATTCGCAGATGGCTTACCGCACCTGCGGCAAAAGCGGGCTGAAGTTGCCGGCGTTGTCGCTGGGTCTTTGGCACAACTTCGGCGACACCACGCCGATCTCCACACAGCGCGACATCCTGCGCACGGCGTTTGATCTCGGCATCACGCACTTTGACCTGGCCAATAACTACGGGCCCCCGTATGGCAGCGCCGAGACGAATTTCGGGCGGTTGTTCAAGGACGATTTCAAGCCGTATCGTGATGAATTGCTGATTTCGTCGAAAGCGGGCTGGGACATGTGGCCAGGCCCGTATGGTCAAGGCGGCGGCTCGCGCAAGTACGTGCTGGCCTCGCTCGATCAAAGCCTGCAGCGCATGGGGCTCGACTACGTGGATATCTTCTATTCGCATCGTTTCGATGCCGATACGCCGCTCGAGGAAACCGCCGGCGCGCTCGCGACTGCCGTGCATTCGGGCAAGGCGCTATATGTGGGGATTTCGTCGTATTCGCCGGCCAAGACGCGCGAAATGGCGAAGTTGCTGGCCGAGCACAAGGTGCCGTTGCTGATCCATCAGCCGTCCTACAACATGCTGAACCGATGGGTCGAAGAAGAACTCCTCGATACGCTCGATGAAATCGGCGCGGGCAGCATTGCGTTCACGCCGCTGGCGCAAGGGCTTCTGACGGGCAAGTACCTGAACGGCGTGCCCGCCGATGCACGCGTGAACAAGCCAGGTGGCGGATCACTGAAGCAGGAGCACTTGAGCGCGCAGAATATCGAGCACGTGAGGAAGCTCAACGACCTGGCGCAGCGCCGTGGTCAAAGCCTCGCGCAAATGGCGCTGGCGTGGGCGTTGCGCGGCGGACGCGTGACGTCGGTGCTGATCGGCGCGAGCCGCCCGGAACAGGTGACGGAGAACGTCGGCGCGTTGAAAAACCTCGAGTTCACGAAGGAAGAACTGGCGGAAATCGATCAACACGCCACTGAAGGCGGCATCAACCTGTGGGAAAAGCCTTCGACGGACCAGCGCGTCTAAAGCCCGCGGTCAGCCGCTGAAATCGT
>NZ_CAXTGZ010000437.1:0-5148 GCF_964243625.1 uncultured Caballeronia sp. | reverse complement strand
ACCGGCGCCATGCTGCGCGGCTCGGGCATTGAATGGGATCTGCGCAAGAAGCAGCCGTACGAAGTCTACGATCAACTGGATTTCGATATTCCGGTGGGCGTCAACGGTGACTGCTACGACCGTTATCTCGTGCGAGTGGAAGAAATGCGCCAATCCACGCGTATCGCGAAACAGTGTATTGAGTGGCTGCGCAAGAATCCGGGCCCGGTGATGATCGACAATCACAAGATTGCGCCGCCTTCGCGCGTGGGCATGAAGACCAACATGGAAGAGCTGATTCACCACTTCAAGCTCTTTACGGAAGGGTTCCACGTTCCGGAAGGCGAGACGTATGCAGCAGTCGAGCATCCGAAGGGCGAGTTTGGCATCTACCTGATTTCGGATGGGGCGAACAAGCCGTATCGATTGAAGATTCGTGCGCCGGGTTATGCGCATCTTGCTTCGCTCGACGAAATGGCGCGCGGACACATGATTGCGGACGCGGTGACGATCATCGGGACGCAGGACATCGTGTTTGGCGAGATCGACCGCTGACATGCAGTCGCGGAAATCTCCCGCATTACGCCGGCCCGGTCGCGCATTAGCGCTGAACGTGCCGGCGAACCAACAACAGCAGGACGCCAGGTCTGCCGCAGAAGAAGGGCGCGGCGGGTTTTCGTTCGGTAGGAACTGAAAGAGTCGTGTCTGAAATGATCTCAGCTGAAGGCCTGAAAGAAATCGATCGCGCGATCGCGAAATATCCTGTGGAGCAGAAGCAGTCCGCAGTGATGGCGGCGCTGACTGTCGCTCAGGAAGAGCATGGCTGGCTGTCGCCGGAAATCATGCAGTTCGTGGCCGACTACCTGAGCATGCCGTCCGTGGCCGTGCAGGAAGTGGCGACGTTCTACACCATGTACGAGACCGCGCCGGTCGGCAAGCACAAGATCACGCTCTGTACCAATCTGCCGTGCCAACTCGGTCCTGACGGCGGCTCGGAAAGTGCTGCGGAATACCTGAAGCAAAAGCTCGGCATCGACTTTGGCGAAACCACCGCTGACGGCAAGTTCACCTTGAAAGAAGGTGAATGTTTTGGCGCGTGCGGCGATGCACCCGTGTTGCTCGTGAACAATCATCGTATGTGCAGTTTCATGAGTCGCGAGCGGATCGACACGCTCCTCGAGGAACTTTCGAAATGACGTCTCTTCACGACCGCCACATCCAGCCCCTGATTCTCGCCGGCCTCAACGGCGAAAACTGGCACCTCGAAGACTATGTGGCGCGCGGCGGTTACGCCCAGCTCCGCCGCATTCTCGAAGAAAAAATTCCGCAAGAACAGGTCATCGCCGACGTCAAGGCGTCGGGCCTGCGTGGCCGTGGCGGTGCGGGTTTCCCGACCGGCCTCAAGTGGAGCTTCATGCCGCGTCAGTTCCCGGGGCAGAAGTACCTCGTCTGCAACTCGGACGAAGGCGAACCGGGCACGTTCAAGGACCGCGACATTCTTCGCTGGAATCCGCATGCGTTGATCGAGGGTATGTGCATTGGCGCGTACGCCATGGGCATCACGGTCGGCTACAACTACATTCACGGCGAGATCTTCGAGGTCTACAAGGTCTTTGAACAGGCGCTTGAAGAAGCACGTGCGGCCGGTTACCTGGGTGCGAATATCCTGGGTTCGGGCTTCTCGTTCGAACTGTATGCGCACCATGGTTACGGCGCGTATATCTGTGGCGAAGAAACTGCGTTGCTCGAGTCGCTGGAAGGCAAGAAAGGTCAGCCGCGCTTCAAGCCGCCTTTCCCGGCAAGCTTTGGCGTGTACGGCAAGCCGACCACGATCAACAACACCGAGACGTTCGCAGCCGTGCCGTTCCTGCTGGCTATCGGCCCGCAGAAGTATCTCGAGATCGGCAAGCCGAACAACGGCGGCACGAAGATTTTCTCGGTTGCCGGCGACGTGAATCGTCCGGGCAATTTCGAAGTGCCGCTCGGCACGTCGTTCGAGACGCTGCTCGAGCTGGCAGGCGGTGTGCGCGGCAAGTCCGTGAAAGCGGTGATCCCGGGTGGATCGTCTGCGCCAGTCGTACCGGGTGGGCTCATGCTGGCCACCGACATGGATTACGACTCGATCGCGAAGGCGGGCTCCATGCTGGGTTCGGGCGCGGTGATCGTCATGAACGAAACGCGTTGCATGGTGCGTTCGCTCTTGCGCCTGTCGTACTTCTACTACGAAGAATCGTGTGGTCAGTGCACGCCTTGCCGCGAAGGCACGGGCTGGCTTTATCGCGTGGTGCATCGGATCGAACACGGACTCGGGCGCAAGGAAGACCTGGATCTGCTGAACTCGGTCGCTGAAAACATCATGGGTCGCACCATTTGTGCACTCGGCGACGCGGCGGCCATGCCGGTGCGCGGCATGCTGAAGCATTTCTGGGACGAATTCGAATATCACGTCGAGCATAAACATTGTCTCGTCGACGGACATGCGCATCATGCGCACACGTCCGAAGCGCTTACCGCGTGATCAGTGATCAGGCCAAGGACCATTCCCCATCATGGTTGAATTAGAAATCGACGGCAAAAGTGTAGAAGTGCCTGAAGGCAGCATGGTGATCCAGGCTGCGCATAAGGTCGATACATACATTCCTCACTTCTGCTATCACAAGAAACTGTCGATCGCGGCGAACTGCCGGATGTGCCTGGTCGAAGTAGAGAAAATGCCGAAGGCGGTTCCCGCGTGTGCCACGCCGGTGTCGGCGGGCATGATCGTGCGTACGAAGTCGGACAAGGCTATCAAGGCGCAGCAGTCCGTCATGGAATTCCTGCTGATCAATCACCCGCTCGATTGCCCGATCTGCGATCAGGGTGGTGAATGCCAGTTGCAGGACTTGGCGGTGGGTTACGGCAAATCGCAGTCGCGCTACAACGAAGAAAAGCGCGTGGTGTTCCACAAGAACGTCGGACCGCTGATCTCCATGGAAGAGATGACGCGCTGCATCCATTGCACGCGTTGCGTCCGTTTCGGTCAGGAAGTGGCCGGCGTGATGGAACTCGGCATGCTGGGTCGCGGCGAGCACTCGGAAATCACGTCGTTCGTTGGCAAGACGGTCGATTCAGAACTGTCGGGCAACATGATCGACCTGTGCCCGGTCGGCGCGTTGACGAGCAAGCCGTTCCGCTACAGCGCCCGTACGTGGGAACTGTCGCGCCGCAAGTCGATCAGCCCGCACGATTCGGTCGGCGCCAATCTGGTCGTACAGGTGAAGAACAACCGCGTGATGCGCGTCCTGCCGATGGAAAACGAATCCATCAACGAATGCTGGATCTCGGACAAGGATCGCTTCTCGTACGAATCGCTGAACGGCGACGATCGTCTCACGCAGCCCATGCTGAAACAGGGCGGCAAGTGGATCGAGACCGACTGGCAAACGGCGCTGGAGTACGTGGCGAAGGGCATCAAGGGCATTACGGCTGACCATGGCGCGAATCAGATCGCTGCTTTGGCTACGCCGCACAGCACCGTTGAAGAACTCTATCTGCTGAAGCAGTTTGCCGAAGGCGTGGGTACGCCGAACGTCGATTTCCGTCTGCGCCAGAGCGACTTCTCTGCGCCGGTTTCCGACAGCGCGCCGTGGCTTGGCATGAAGATCGCGGACCTGACGAATATCGACACGGCGTTCGTCGTGGGTTCGTTCCTGCGTCGCGATCATCCGCTGTTCGCCGCACGTCTGCGTCAGGCCGCCAAGGGCGGCGCAAAGCTCACGTTCCTGAACGCGACGAACGACGATTCGCTGATTCCCGCTGCGCATCGCGTAGTGGCAGCGCCTTCAGAATGGCTCGCGCACCTGGGCAGCATTGCTGCTGCAGTGTCCGAAGCACGTGGCGTTGCTGCACCGGAAGCGTTCGCTGGCATCGAGGCATCGGCGGCGGCCAAGGACATCGCTGCATCCCTGTCGGCCGGCGACAAGCGTGTCCTGCTGCTCGGCAACAGCGCGGTTCAGCATCCGCAGTTCGCGCAGATCCATGCTGTTTGCCAGTGGATCGCGGACGAGACGGGCGCAACGCTGGGTTATCTGACTGAAGCTGCAAATACGGTTGGCGCGCATCTCGTCGATGCACTGCCGGGCGAAGGCGGCCTGAACGCACGCGAAGCGTTCGAGCAGCCGCGCAAGGGTTACGTGCTGTTCAACGTCGAACCTGCATTCGATACCGCCAACCCCGCTCAAGCGCTCGCCGCATTGAAGCAGGCCGAAATGGTTGTCGCGTTGTCGGCGTTCAAGCACGGCTCGGATTACGCCGACGTGCTGCTGCCGATCGCACCGTTCACGGAAACATCGGGCACGTTCGTCAACGCCGAAGGTACAGCGCAGACGTTCAACGGCGTCGTGCGTCCGCTGGGCGAAACGCGTCCGGGCTGGAAAGTATTGCGTGTGCTGGGCAGCATCCTGGGCCTGAAGGGTTTCGAATTCGATACCGCCGAAGAAGTCCGCGACGCAGCATTGGGCAAGGGCGATCTGAGTTCGCGCCTGTCGAACAAGAGCAGCGTGGCGATCAAGCCGGTGACGAAGGCTGCATTGAACGAAGGCAGTTTCGAGCGCCTCGCCGACACGCCGATCTATCATGCCGACGCATTGTCGCGTCGCGCCGAATCGCTGCATCTGACGGCTGCCGCGCGCGACGCCAATGTGGCTGCGCTGCCGACGTCGCTGTTCGAAAAACTCGGTCTGAAAGACGGCGATGCCGTGCGCGTCGCTCAAGGCGGTCTCTCGGTCACGCTGCCGGCCGTTCGCGACGCGAATCTGGCGGAAAGCGTGGTGCGTGTATCGGCGGGAACGCCGGCCGGTGCAGCGCTCGGGGCTCTGTTCGGTGAACTGGTAGTGGAGAAGGCGTAAATGGGCTTGTTCGATACGATCAACGCAGGCGGGACGCAGATCCTCGGTGTCGCCTGGCCCACGGTGTGGGCTGTCATCCGCATTCTCGTGGTGTCGGTGGTGATCCTGCTGTGCGTCGCGTACCTGATTCTGTGGGAACGCAAGCTCATCGGCTGGATGCACGTGCGTCTTGGCCCGAATCGCGTGGGTCCGATGGGGCTGTTGCAGCCGATCGCCGACGTGCTGAAGCTCTTGCTGAAAGAGGTGATCCAGCCGTCGCAGGCGAGCAAGTGGATCTACCTGA
>NZ_CAXTGZ010000436.1:0-5163 GCF_964243625.1 uncultured Caballeronia sp. | reverse complement strand
CGATTTGCCTTCGGGCATGGGCGAAGTCGGCGAGTTGCGATATGCGTCGGAACTCGTGAGCTTCATTCGCGCCGAGCATGGGGACTGGTTCAACATCGAAGTCGCCGCTTATCCGGAATACCATCCGCAGGCGCGCTCGCCGAAATCCGATCTGGATAACTTCGTGCGCAAGGTGCAAGCGGGCGCGAATTCGGCGATCACGCAGTACTTCTTCAACGCGGACGCGTATTTCCGTTTCGTCGATGACGCCCGCAAGCTGGGCGTGGATGTTCCTATCGTGCCGGGCATCATGCCGATCACGAATTTCTCGCAGTTGATGCGTTTCTCGGAGATGTGCGGCGCGGAAGTGCCGAAGTGGATTGCACGCCGCCTGGAAAGCTTCGGCGACGATAAAGAATCCATCCGCGCTTTCGGACTGGATGTGGTGACGGGTTTGTGCGAACGGCTGGTGAAGGAAGGCGCGCCCGGGCTGCATTTTTATACGCTGAACGGCGCGGCTGCGAGCAAGACGATTTGCGAGCGGTTGAAGCTGCAGGGACGGTAGGAATCAAGTATTACCCGCGCGACGTTCGTCGCGCGGTTCTCCAGATTGTTCGCTTGCATCCAATCACATCGAAACATTGTGCATAACGAAACTTGATGCACTTTCGCTTTCACCGTCACTGCCACCAAAATTGTTAACTTAACCTGGCCGGTTCTTCGTGCTACGGTAGCGCCCGAATTCGCCGCGGCGCCATATTTCGGCGATATTGCGCATTCCAATAAAAACGCGCCAAATCGTCAGAAATCCTCGAATACCTTGGGGTAAACAAGCAAAACGCGGCCTTTTCAGTCATTTACCCGATACGCCGGAAACTCGTGCTGAAGCAAATTCCCATAAGGAATTTCGTCGCCTTGTTCCCCCCGGCAAAGCTCAGTAATATCGCGCTACGCCGGTTTTAGCCGGCACAAGACCTGGAGGAAACATGAAGAAAATTGGCCTGTTGCGAGCTGCCCATCTGTCGATGGCCGTCAGCGCCGCCATCGCGGCATCGCTCGTGACTGCGAGCGTCGCTCATGCGGCACCCATTCCCAACAAAACGCTCGTGTACTGCTCGGAAGGCAGCCCGGCCGGTTTCGATCCCGCCCAATACACCACGGGCACCGATTTCACTGCTAACACGTTCACAGTGTTCAACCGCCTCGTGGAATTCGAGCGCGGCAGCACGAAAGTGGAGCCGGGCCTCGCGGAAAAATGGGATGTGTCGGCTGATGGCCTGACCTACACATTCCACCTGCGCCACGGCGTGAAGTTCCAGACCACGTCGTTCTTCAAGCCGACGCGCGAATTCAACGCGGACGACGTGCTTTTCACGTTCAACCGCATGCTCGACCCGAACCAGCCGTTCCGCAAGGCGTATCCGGCATCGTTCCCGTATTTCACGGACATGGGACTCGACAAGCTGATCACGAAGATCGAAAAGGTCGATCCGTACACGGTCAAGTTCACGCTGAAAGAAGTGAATGCTCCGTTCATCCAGAATATGGCGATGGAATATGCATCGATTCAATCGGATGAATATGGCCAGCAATTGCTGAAAGCGGGCAAGGCATCGGATATCAATCAGCAGCCGGTCGGCACAGGCCCGTTTATTTTCCGCAGCTATACGAAAGACGCGACCATCCGTTTCGACGGCAATCCTGATTACTGGAAAGCGGGCGCGGTCAAAATCTCGAAGCTGATTTTCTCGATCACGCCGGACGCCGCCGTTCGCGTGCAAAAGCTGAAAAGCAACGAATGCCAGGTCATGAGCTATCCGCGTCCGGCTGACATCGCGCCGCTGAAAGCCGATACCAATCTCGACACGCCTTCCTCGGCCGGTTTCAACGAAGGTTACGTGGCCTACAACGTGACCAAGAAGAACGTCGACAACGTCGATGTCCGCCGCGCGCTGGACATGGCGATCAACAAGAAAGCGATCATCGAATCGGTGTATCAGGGCGCAGGACAAGCCGCGATCGCCCCGATGCCGCCGACCCAGTGGTCCTATGACAAGAACCTGAAGATCGCGTCCTACGACACCGCCAAAGCCAAGGCGCTGCTCTCGAAGGCCGGTTTCCCGAATGGCTTCGAGATCACGTTGTGGGCCATGCCGGTCCAGCGTCCGTACAACCCGAACGCGCGCTTGATGGCCGAGATGATCCAGGCTGACTGGGCGAAGATCGGTGTGAAGGCGAACATCGTGTCGTACGAGTGGGGCGAGTACATCAAGCGCGCTCACGCGGGCGAACACGACGCCATGCTGATCGGCTGGACGGGCGACAATGGCGATCCGGACAACTGGCTCGGCACGCTGCTCGGTTGCGACGCTGTCAACGGCAGCAACTTCTCGCACTGGTGCTACAAGCCGTTCAACGACCTGGTGATCAAGGGCCGCAATACGTCCGATCAGGCGCAGCGCACGCAGGCTTACATGCAGGCGCAGCAGATTTTCGCTGATCAACTGCCCTTCTCGCCGATCGCTCACTCGACCGTTTATCAACCGACGAGCAAGAAGGTCACGGGCATGAAGATCGAGCCGCTGGGTTACTTGCGCTTTGACGGCGTGGGCATGCAGTAAGCTTCGCGCGGTACGCTTCTTGCACGAAAAACATAACTAGTCGAAAAGGTCCGGCGACAAGGGTCACAAGCCCGCGTCGCCGGTCGCATTTTTCCTCCCCAAAGAGACGAACCATGTTCCGATTCGTTTTGCGACGCATAGGCATGGTGATCCCGACGTTCATCGGCATCACGATCCTTGCCTTCGCACTCATCCACCTGATCCCGGGCGATCCCATTGAAGTCATGATGGGCGAGCGCGGCGTGGACCCGGCAATGCACGCCGAAGCCATGAAGCGGCTCGGGCTCGACCTGCCGCTTCCTGTTCAATATTTCCACTATGTTGGACACGCGCTGAAAGGCGACCTCGGCATGTCGATCATCACCAACACTAGCGTGATGGGCGAATTCCTCGGCCGCTTTCCCGCGACCCTGGAACTCGCTTTCTGCGCGATGATCTTCGCGCTAGTGGTGGGTTTGCCCGCCGGCGTCGCGGCTGCGTTGAAACGCGGCACGATTGTCGATCACGGCGTGATGGGCACCGCGCTCACCGGTTATTCCATGCCGATTTTTTGGTGGGGCTTGATCCTCATCATGTTCTTCTCGGCGAAGCTCGGCTGGACACCGGTTTCCGGGCGTATCGCGGTGGAGTACGACATTCCGCACCGCACGGGCTTCATGCTGTGGGACGCACTTTTCTCCGACGATGAAGGCGCGTTCAAGTCCGCCGTCAGCCACCTGATCCTGCCGACCATTGTGCTGGGCACCATTCCGCTGGCGGTGATCGCGCGGATGACGCGTTCATCGATGCTCGAGGTCTTGCGCGAGGACTACATTCGCACGGCGCGCGCCAAGGGGCTTGCACCCGGACGCGTGGTGATCGTGCATGCGCTGCGCAACGCGCTGATTCCCGTGGTCACCGTGATCGGCCTGCAAGTCGGCACGCTGCTCGCGGGCGCCGTGCTGACCGAGACTCTGTTCTCGTGGCCGGGGGTTGGAAAGTGGCTGATCGATGCCATCAGCCGCCGCGATTATCCTGTCGTGCAGGGCGGTATCCTGATGATCGCGACGCTCGTCATTCTCGTGAATCTAATCGTCGACTTGTTGTACGGCGTGCTGAATCCGCGCATTCGCCATACGAGGTAAGCCGATGGCCGATATCCAAAACAATCCTGGCGCACTGGCGCCGATCCCCGGCGGCCGCTTTCTGGCGGGCCGCGAATTCTGGGCCAACTTCTCGCGCAACCGTGGCGCGGTCGTGGCCGGCGCGATCGTGCTGATCCTGATCTTCGTTGCGATCTTCGCGCCGTTGATCGCGCCGCACAGTCCTATCGAGCAGTATCGCGACAACGTCAAGATCCCACCCGCGTGGCTGGATGGCGGCAACTGGCGTTTTGTCCTCGGCACCGACGAAGCCGGCCGCGACATCCTCTCGCGCCTGATGTACGGCGCTCGGTTGTCGTTCTGGATCGGCTTTGTCTCGGTCGTGCTCGCGCTGATTCCGGGCGTCGTGCTCGGGTTGATCGCGGCGTTTTTCCAGAAATGGGCCGATACCCCCATCATGCGCATCATGGACGTGCTGCTCGCGCTGCCTTCGTTGTTGCTGGCAGTTGCGGTGGTCGCGATCATCGGACCGGGGCTGGTCAATACGATGCTTGCCATCGCGATCGTCGCGTTGCCGGGTTATGTGCGATTGACGCGTGCTGCGGCGCTCGGTGAATTGCAGCGCGAATACGTGACGGCGTCACGCGTGGCCGGCGCCGGCACCGTGCGGCTGATGTTCTCGCAAGTGTTGCCCAACTGCGCTGCGCCGCTGATCGTGCAGGCCACGTTGGGGTTTTCCTCCGCGATTCTCGATGCCGCCGCGCTCGGCTTTCTTGGCCTCGGCGTTCAGCCTCCGGCGGCGGAGTGGGGCGCGATGTTGGCGTCCGCGCGGGATTACATCGAAAGTGCGTGGTGGATCGTGACCATGCCCGGGCTGTCCATCCTGATTTCGGTGCTCGTCATCAATCTGCTCGGCGACGGTCTGCGCGACGCGCTCGACCCCAAACTCAAGCGGATGGCGTGATATGGACGATCTCCTCACTATCCGCAATCTGGCGGTCAGCTTCAACGGCCTGCCCGCTGTCGATCGGATCGATATCTCCGTCAAACCCGGCGAAGTGGTCGGGGTCGTCGGCGAATCCGGTTCCGGCAAAAGCGTCACGATGATGGCCCTGATGGGCTTGATCGACGCGCCCGGAATCGTCACCGCCGATCAGGTCACGTTCAACGGCATCGACTTGTTGAAGGCCTCGGCGCGGCAACGCAGGAAGATCATCGGCAAGGACATTGCGATGGTTTTCCAGGACGCGCTCTCCAGTCTGAATCCAAGCTATACGGTCGGTTATCAGATCAAGGAAGTTCTCCGGCTCCACGAAGGTTTGCGCGGATCGAAGCTGCATCAGCGCACCCTGGAATTGCTCGATCAGGTTGGGATTCCGGATGCAAAAAGCCGCATCGATGCCTTCCCGCACCAGATGTCGGGCGGCATGAGCCAGCGCGTGATGATCGCGATGGCGGTTGCGTGCAACCCGAAGCTCCTG
>NZ_CAXTGZ010000435.1:0-5191 GCF_964243625.1 uncultured Caballeronia sp. | reverse complement strand
CCTTCCAGGCAAATGCGCAACGTGCCGCGCTGTTTGACCGAATCCAGCAGATCTTCTGCGTGGGCGACCGCCGAGAGCGACGCGCCGATCAGTCCTGCCACGAGCACTTTCTTGAAGAAAGTCAATTTCATGTGTTGTTTGCCTTTGTCCGAGTTTTATCGGTAATCTGAAGTGCCGCGATGATAGCGAAAACGCCACGACCGCTTCAGATCGATTCCTCATGTGGTTATGAGAACGGGTAGGGATGCTTCGCGCGTCATACAGCGGCTGGCTGGCGCGACAGCGCTTCCACGCACTCTGTCACGAGCGCGGGTCCGCGATAAATGAGGCCCGTGTAGATCTGTACGAGCGATGCCCCCGCCGCCAGTTTTTCACGCGCGTCATCGCCCGACATGATGCCGCCCACGCCGATGATCGGCACGGCATTGCCCAATTCCACGCGCAACTTTCGGATCACCGCATTCGACGCCTCGAACACCGGCTTGCCGGACAGACCACCAGCTTCATCGCTGTGTTTCATGCCGGTCACAGCGGTGCGTGACAGCGTGGTGTTGGTGGCGATCACGCCGTCGATCTGATGACGCAGCAACGTGGCGGCGATCTCCTTGATCTGCTCGTCGTCGAGATCGGGCGCGATCTTGAGCGCGAGGGGCACGAGCTTGCCGTGCATGTCGGAAAGACGTTGCTGCTTGTCCTTCAGCGCACCGAGCAGCGCGTCGAGTTCGCCCGCGCCTTGCAACTGGCGCAGGTTCTTCGTATTCGGCGACGAGATGTTGATGGTCACGTAGCTCGCGAACGGATACACGCGCTCGAGGCAATACAAATAATCTTCGGCGGCCCGTTCGATGGGTGTATCGGCATTCTTCCCGATATTCAGCCCCAGAATCCCGCGATACCGCGCCGCCTGCACGTTCTCGACGAACTGATCGACGCCGCGGTTATTGAAGCCGAGCCGGTTGATGAGCGCTTGCGCATCCGGCAGCCGGAACATGCGCGGGCGCGGATTGCCGGGCTGGGCGCGCGGCGTGACCGTTCCCACTTCGATGAACCCGAACCCCAGCGACGCCAGCCCGTCAATACACGCGCCGTCCTTGTCCAGCCCGGCCGCGAGCCCGACCGGATTGCGGAAGTTCAGGCCCATGACGGTGCGCGGGGAGTCGGGCGCGCGCTCGGCGAGCATGCCGGACAAACCGGTGCGGCCGGCGGCGCCGAGCATGCGCAGCGTCAGATGGTGGGCATCTTCCGCATCCATGCGAAAAAGTTGCGCGCGGGCAAGCGGGTAGAGGGAACTGAACACGAGGAGAGGCCGGAACGGCAAAAATTGAGACGCGCCATTTTAACGGCTTTAATGGCGACGGCCGAAAAGCTGTGTCGGAACGTTGAATTTCGCGGAAAAAACCGTTTAGGGCGGACCTGGCAGTAACCCGCCGCGTGCCGCCGTTAGCGACGCGGTTTGTCAGCGGCCATCTTGCCGGGCATCGGCGGCGTTCCGGCGGAGTGCATTGTCAGGGGATCGAGCAGATCCCAGCGGCCATCGATCAATCCTTCTAATGGCCGGAAATTCGCCTTGTATGCCATCTTTTCGCTCTCGCGAATCCAGTAGCCAAGGTACACGAAAGGCAGGTCGAGGCTGCGCGCCTGCTCGATTTGCCACAGGATGTTGTAGGTGCCGAAGCTCGTGTGCGGCATGTCCGGCTCGAAGAACGTGTACACCGAAGACAAGCCGTCACCCAGGATGTCGATCATGCTGATCATGCGCAGCACGCCTTTCGCGGGTGGATCGTCGTTGGGCTTGCCGTCGTCGCTTTCCGTGCTCGCGGCAGCTTCGACCGGTGCCGCCGGCTCGCGAAATTCCACCAGGCGCGAATTGATCCGGCTTTGCAGCAGAAATTGCTCGTACTGGTCGCGGCTGTCGCGATCCATGCCGCCGCCTGCGTGCCGCGCCGACTGATAGCGCATGTAGAGCGCGTAATGTTCTTCGTCGTAGTGAAGCGGAGCCACACTCGCGACCAGGTCGCCGTGCTGTTTCCAGACGCGCCGCTGGGTGCGGTTGGGCTTGAATCCATCGATAGGCAAACGCACCGGCACGCACGCCCGGCAGCCATCGCAATAAGGCCGGTACGTGAACACGCCCGAGCGCCGGAAGCCGGCCTTGACGAGTTCGGTGTAGACGTCGGAGTTGATCAGGTGACTGGGCGTCGCCACCTGCGAGCGGGCGATGCGCCCGTCGAGGTAGCTGCAGGGATACGGCGCCGTTGCATAGAATTGCAACGCCGAAAGCGGTGAAAGCGGCAGCTCATTGGGGTGAGTCACGTTGGCAGCTCTCGTTCTAAACGTCTGTCGCCTCGTTGTGTTGCCGGACTGACGTTGCCGGCCAAACAAGGCACTGTGTTCGAAATACTCGATCCTGCGTTGAATTGTCTTGCCGTCGCGATTGGCTCGGGCGCTCTCAGCTTTCCGCATTGACCCCAAGCGTGGCGAGCAGTGCCGACTTGTCGAACTGCCAGGGAATCGGCGGCTCGAACACGGCGTGGCGCAAATGTCGCAGAAATGCCTTCCGCGTGATCTCGCGCCCGCCCAGCGACGCCAGGTGCGACGTGTTCTGCTGGCAGTCTATCATCTCTATTTTATGGTGGCGCAAGTGTCCGACGAGTGCCGCGAGCGCGATTTTTGATGCATCAGTGCGGTGCGCGAACATCGATTCGCCGAAAAACATCCGCCCGAACGACACGCCGTAAAGACCACCCACGCGCCTGCCCTCGAACCAGCTTTCAATGCTGTGCGCGCGTCCGTCGCGGTGTAACGACGAATACGCCTCCACGATGTCCGCCGTGATCCACGTGCCGCGCTGGCCTTCACGCGGCGTCTGCGCGCACGCGCGCATCACGCCGGCAAAATCGTGATCGACGCGAATTTCCCACGCTGCGTCCTTTAACACCCGCCGCAGCGTCTTGCGAAGTGAATCCGAGACCTTGAATTCATCCGGGATCAGGACCATGCGGGGGTCCGGGCTCCACCAGAGGACGGGCTGGCCATCGGAATACCAGGGGAAAATTCCGTGCTGATAGGCATCGATCAAACGTGAGCTTTGCAATTCGGCGCTCGCCGCGAGCAAACCGGGCGCGCCGCTCGCCTCGCCGAGTGCGCGCTCGACGGGCGGAAACGGATCGTCGGATGCGAGCCATGGAACCATGATGCGGGGCGGCGCTCAGCCTTCGCGCAGTGAGCGGAAGATGTCGCCGGTGTGCAGCGAATAGGTGCCGGCGGCGCGATCGGCAAAAAAGAAGCGCAGCGTCTGGCCGACGGTCGGGAACGCAATTTCGTCCCAGGGAATCTCGCTTTCATCGAAGAGTTTCACTTCGAGGCTTTCCTCGCCGGCATCGATATCCAGATCGAGCAAACGCGCCAGATAAAACAGATGCACCTGATGCACATGCGGCACGTTCAGCAGCGTGAAGAGGCTCTGGATCTCGACGCGTGCGCCGGCCTCTTCCAGCGTCTCGCGCGAGGCGCCTTCGCTGGTCGTCTCGTTCATTTCCATGAAACCCGCCGGCAGCGTCCAGAAGCCGTAGCGCGGTTCGATCGCGCGGCGGCACAGCAGAACCTTGTCGTCCCAGACAGGGACGGTTCCGACCACGTTGCGCGGATTCTGATAATGCACCGTGCCGCAGTTGCCGCAGACGAAACGTTCGCGGTTGTCGCCGGGAGGCACAAGCAGGCTAACTTCGTGGCCGCAGACGGAGCAGAATTTCATAGGGGAGAAGTCTGAAAGTGTCGTGCGAGTGTATCACCGAGGCCGGGGCGCGCGGATGGGACGCGGCCGCGTTGCGGTTGCTTCGACGACTTGTCCGGACGGTCTATGGCCCCGGATCGGGCGCAAGCGGCCGGACGGTTCTGGCTACAATATAAGTCCTTCGGACGCGGCGCTTTTTTTGCGTCGTCCATTTGCGTCGTCCATTTCACGGTCACTAACTTATCCTGCCGATGTCCACCACGCCCGCCGCACTACGCCCGCCGATGTTGTCCACCGCCGACGCGCTCGCCACCTTGCTCGCGGCCGCGCGCCGGGTGGACGGCACGGAAACCGTCGACTGCTTCGACGCGCTCGGCCGCGTGCTCGCCGCCGACGTGGTGTCGCCGCTCGACGTGCCGCCCATGCGCACGAGTTCCATGGACGGCTACGCGGTGCGGGCGGCGGATCTCGCCGGGGCTTCCGGCTCTAAAGGTGTGACGCTCCCCGTGTCGCAGCGCATTCCGGCCGGCGCCATAGCCGAGCCGCTGGCCGCCGGCACGGCCGCGCGGATATTTACGGGTGCGACCGTGCCGCCGGACGCGGACGCCATCGTGATGCAGGAAATGGTTCGTCTCGATAACAACGGCGCAAGCTTCTCGCAGGCTCCGGCAGAAGGCGAGTGGATCACCCGGCAAGGCGCTGATATCCGTCGCGGCGCTGTCATCCTGGCCGCCGGGACGCGGCTCACACCGCAGGCATTGGGGCTGGCAGCATCGGTGGGATGCGCTGCGCTCGAGGTCGTGCGGCGCGTGCGCGTGGCCGTGTTTTTCACCGGCGACGAACTCACCACGCCCGGCGAGCCGCTGCGCCCGGGCGCGATCTACAACTCGAACCGGTACACCTTGCGCGCGCTGCTCGCCACGATCGGCTGCGAGGTGACGGACCTTGGAATCGTGCCGGACCGGCTCGACGCGACCCGCGAGACGCTGCGGCGGGCGGCACGCGATCACGACCTGATTCTCACGTGCGGGGGGGTGTCGGTGGGAGAGGAAGATCACGTCAAGCCCGCCGTGGAAGCCGAAGGGCGCATTTCCATGTGGCAAATCGCGATGAAACCCGGCAAACCGCTCGCGTTCGGCGCGGTCAGGCGCGAGGCTTCCCGGGCGGAAGACGAGGCGTTTTTTATCGGCTTGCCGGGGAATCCGGTTTCGAGTTTCTGCACGTTCCTGCTGTTCGTGCGGCCGTTTATCCTGCGACTGGCGGGCGTGAACGCGGTCGAACCGCGCGTGTATTCCATGCGGGCGGATTTCACGCAGAAAAAGGGCGACCGCCGCAACGAATTCCTGCGCGCCCGTGTGAACGGCGCTGGCGGTCTCGACGTGTTCGGCAACCAGAGTACGTTCTCGCCCGCGGTGGGCTCTGCGCTCACCGCTTCAGCCATGGGGCTGTCGGCGCCGA
>NZ_CAXTGZ010000434.1:3408-5198 GCF_964243625.1 uncultured Caballeronia sp. | reverse complement strand
GCCAGGTGGCGCTCGTCACCGGCGGCCTGACCGGCATTGGCGCGGCCATCGCGAATCGTCTTTCGCAGTTGGGCGCGCGTGTGGTGGCGGCCGGCTTGCCGCCTGGACCGGAAACACCCGACGTATTGGATGCAGCGGTGCGCAAGGTCACGCTGGACGTGCGGTCGACCGCCAACGTCAATGCCGTGCTGAAGGAGTTCGATCAGCTCGATATCGTAGTTAACTGCGCGGGCGTGATTCGGCGCGGTGCCGAGCATGAAGTCGATGTGTTCGAGGATGTCGTCGATATCAACCTGCACGGCACCATGCGCGTCTGCTCCGGCGCGCGTGAGTTGCTCAAGGCGTCGTCGGGATGCATCGTGAATACGGCTTCTATGTTGAGCTTTTTCGGTGGCGGACTGGTTCCGGCCTATAGCGCGAGCAAGGGTGCGATTTCGCAACTGACGAAGTCGCTCGCCATTGCCTATGCTGCGGACGGCATTCGCGTGAACGCTGTCGCTCCAGGCTGGATTGCCACCCCTTTGACGCAGGCCTTGCAGGAAGACAGCGGACGCTCGCAGGCCATCCTCGAGCGCACGCCCATGAAACGCTGGGGCGGCCCCGAAGAAGTCGCGCAGGTCGTGGCGTTTTTATGCTCGCCGGCGGCGTCGTTCATGACTGCGGCGATCGTGCCAGTGGACGGGGGTTATCTCGCCGCTTAGGAACCTGCGCCATGTAGCTGGGCTTCGATAGCGGCCTTGTCGATCACTGACCACACCTCCGCGATCTTCCCTTCCCGGAACTGATAGAAGACATTCTCGGCAAACGAAACCGTCCTGCCGTTCACGGGAAGGCCAAGGAACGTTCCCTTTGGCGTACACGCGAAAGCAAGGCGGCTCGCTATGAATGGCGGATCAGCGACCAATAACTGGATGTTGAAGTGCAGGTCGGGGATTTCATCGAAGTCTCTTTCCAGCATCCCGCGATACCCGGCGAGCCCGAAACGCTTGCCGTTATGAGACGCGTCCGCATGAACGAACTGTCCGAGTTGCGGCCAGTCCTGCTTGTTCAGGCACGCAATGTAGGCCCGGTAGACGTCTGCGAGGTCAGTTTTTTCCAATTGCGATTCTCCTGATTGATGGGGAGGTTCCGGCCGCAAGCGCCAGGCATTCGCGAACAATCTTATATAAGTTCGGCACGCGCGGCTCAAGCCGCCGCACAAGCTCGATCGTGCAAAAATCCAGCCTCTGTCGTTGCGCCTTCGCAAAACGGCTGCTTGCAATGACGGGTCGAAGCGAAAGTGCCTACATGCCTGTTTGGTAAAATGCGCGATACACACTGACCATCAACTTTGGAACCGCTGCACGACGGTCAATGAAAATAATCTTCTCGCGCAATTTTCTCGGCCTCATATTGAGCGTCGCCGTGGTCGGGCTTGGCCTCGGCGCCACCTTGCCTCTTACGGCGCTTGCGCTGACCAACGCCGGCTATGGCACGGACATCGTCGGACTGATGACGGCCATGCAAGCGGGCGGCGGCTTGCTCGTCATACCCTTGGTCGGCCGCATCACGGGACGGTTCAGTGCACGCCAGATCATCATGGGCGCGGCGTTGAGTGTTTCAGCAGCCACCATCCTCATGCAGTTCACCACGCACCTGTGGCTATGGGCGGTGTTTCGCGTGGTGAGCGGCGCGGCGCTGATGTTGCTCTTTACCATCGGCGAAGCATGGGTAAACGAACTCGCCGACGATACCAATCGCGGCCGTCTGGTCGCTGTGCGCCGCCCAGGCGTTCGCCGCCTACCCCGACA
>NZ_CAXTGZ010000434.1:0-3398 GCF_964243625.1 uncultured Caballeronia sp. | reverse complement strand
GCAGCCTGCAAGCACAGGTGGCTCTTCCTGTCAAGATGGCCGGCCCTGTGATGGTGAGCATCATTGGGGAGTGGCATGCAACGCGATTCATCGTATGCGGCGCGGTATTTATGTTCGCGCTGCCAGCCCTTGCGCTGGTGCGTGCAGGACCGCCTGCGCATGGATCGGGCGGCGGATCTGATGTGACCGGAAACAGCCACGATACATGGCGCCATGTCATGCCGCTGATGCCCGCCATCCTGATCGGCACGGCGTTCTTCGCGCTCTTCGATACCCTTGCCCTTTCTCTCATGCCCCTGTTCGCGATGTCAAAGGGTGTTCCCGAAAATCTGGCACTGCTGTTCGGATCGGCGGTGCTGCTGGGCGATACGCTGATGCAGTTCCCCATCGGCTGGCTGGCGGATCGTGTCGGCCGCGTGCGCGTGCATTTGGGCGCTTCGCTGGTCGTGATCGGGCTGTTGCCGTTGCTGCTTTGGGCGGTATCGAATCCGTGGTTGTGCTGGCCGCTTTTGTTTGTCATTGGGGCGGCGGCCGGGAGCATCTATACGCTGTCGCTCGTGGCTTGCGGCGAACGCTTTCGTGGTGCGGCGCTCGTGTCGGCAAGCTCGCTTGTGGGCGCGTCGTGGAGTGTTGCGAGCTTCGGTGGTCCGATCATCACCGGCGCGCTGATGCACGCCATTGCGCCCGCGGCGTTGATTGTCGTGCTGCTCGTGTGTGCGATCGCATTCCTCCTTGCGATCCTTTGGGAACAGCATGCAGGCAATGCATTGACATTGTGATCAGGAGAAAACCGCGGCTTGCCGGTCACGCCCTGCTTTCGCCGCTTTTTTCTTTGTTGATACTCCAGCCAGCGCATCCCACAGGCCCATCATCTGATCGATGGCCCGGTCGAGTTCGTCGAAGGTCGCGCCATCTCGCGCCTTGATGGTCATGCCCAGATAGAAAGAATCGAGCATGGCCGCTAGTGCAACTGCGTCCGTGGCCTTGGGAAGTTCCTTGTTGCGAATGGCGCGTTGCACGCAACCGAGCATGGCGCTCGAATTGAGCCTGCGTTCATCCGCCAGCGCGTCATGCAAGTCCTGACTCTCTTCCGTGCACGTTGCTGTAGCCAGTACAAGCAGGCAACCCGATGGATGAGACGCGTCCGTCTGCATTTTCGCCGAGCGCCGCAACGTCAACTCGATAGCTTTCCTGGGTGCCAAAGAAGCATCCCGCAGACTTGCGGAAACCTGCCCGAATGACGCCAGGTAACGCGCCAATACCTCACGGAACAACAGTTCTTTTGACCCGAACGCCGCATAAAAACTGGGTGCGGAAATGTCGCCCATGGCCGACTTGAGGCTCGACAACGAAGTGGCCTCGTAGCCATGCGTCCAGAAAAGCGTCATTGCCTGCTGAATCGCAGTGTCCTTGTCAAACGTACGCGGCCGCCCGGTTCTAGCCATTCATCCCTCCTTCAATGATTTTTATACTAATCGATACATTAGTCGTTGACAAGGGGGGTCGAAGACGGATAACTTATATATCGATCGATACATAACTTATGAACCAGGGTCCCATGAGCAATGACACAGCAACACGAGTGCCCGAATACGACGCGGGCCTGTCGAAGCCTTTTCCGTTGATCGGCCTGCTCGCGCTGGCAATGACCGGCTTCATCTGCATCAATACGGAGACGTTGCCGGCCGGCCTGCTGCCCCAGATCGGCGAGGGCATGGGCATATCGCAATCGCTCGCGGGACAGATGGTGACGGCCTATGCGGTAGGTTCGCTGCTTGCAGCGATACCGCTGACCATTGCCACGCGCGCATGGCGTCGCCGTACCGTCCTGTTGATGACGATCGCAGGTTTTTTCATCTTCAACTCGATCACCGCGCTGTCGTCGAATTACGCGCTGACCTTGGTCGCGCGCTTTTTTGCGGGCGCCTCCGCCGGACTCGCATGGAGCCTGCTGGCCGGTTACGCGCGGCGCATGGTACCGGCCGCACAGCAAGGACGCGCGCTCGCAGTGGCAATGGTCGGTACACCCATCGCACTGTCGCTCGGTGTGCCGCTCGGTACCTGGCTCGGAACGCTGGTCGGATGGCGCGCGGCGTTCGGCGTCATGTCGTTTCTGACATTGATCCTGGTCGCGTGGGTATGCTCCAGCGTGCCCGACTTTCCAGGTCAATCCGGCACGCGACAAAAACCGTTGCGCGAGGTACTCACCACGCCGGGCGTGCGCCCAGTATTGGGTGTTGTGCTGGCGTGGATGCTGGCGCACAACATCCTGTACACCTATGTCGCGCCCTTCGTGGCGGTCGCGGGTCTGGGCAAACAGGTCGACATCGTCTTGCTGCTGTTCGGCGCGGCGGCGCTCGCGGGAATCTGGATCACGGGACGTCTGGTCGATGGAAAACTTCGCGCCGCCGTCCTTGCAAGCCTCGGCGCGTTCGCGCTGACCACTGTTGCCTTCGGCCTGGCGGGTACGTCGGCGAGCGTGGTGTGCGCCGGCATGGTGGCGTGGGGTTTGACATTCGGAGGCGCCGCCACGCTGCTTCAAACCGCGCTTGCGGACTCGGCGGGCGACGGCGCGGACGTTGCGCTTTCAATGAACGTGGTGGTCTGGAACAGCGCCATTGCGGGAGGCGGCATGCTGGGCGGCGTGCTCCTCACAGCGTGGGGGGTCAGGGCATTTCCGTGGGCAATGCTCGCCCTGATCATGATCGGCCTTTCGACCGCCTGGGCGGCGCGCTCACATGGCTTCCCGGCGGGACACCGCTCATCGAACGCACGGGTCGGCGGTCACTGACGAATGCGGGCTGCTACGACACATCGAATGCAGCGGCCACGCCTTCCATTTTCAGCGCTTGCTCCTTCAACGATGCGCTCGCAGCAGCCGCTTCCTCCACCAGCGCCGCGTTCTGCTGCGTCACACGATCGAGTTGCGCGATCGCCACGTTGATCTGTTCGATGCCATCGCCCCGTTGTGCCGAAACGCCGGCGATTTCGTTGATGATGACATCCACGCCGCTGATGGAAGCAATGTCGCTCTGGATCGCGGCATCGGCTTCACGAAAGAGCGGCACGCACTTGGTGCATTGAAGATTGAGCAATCGAGGGGCGGATGCTGTGCTGGACGCATTTCCGCTATCCATGGAAAACGCGAGGCCCGAGATGTCGGAAGCCTCGCGTTCTCTCATGCACTTGATTACTACTTGCCGCTTACTTGATCAAACTCAGATAGTTGCCGCTCGGGTAAGCAGTGTTCAACCACGTCGACAAACGATTCACCTGGGTCTTGTCGATCCCGTCAGCCTGCATCTGCGGGATCTGGTTCCACGTCCACGTCGGGAAGTTCTCAACGGTTCCGCCCGACACCGTCCCGTGAACATAGTCGATCGCGCACAGGCTTCGCA
>NZ_CAXTGZ010000433.1:0-5201 GCF_964243625.1 uncultured Caballeronia sp. | reverse complement strand
TGAGCCGCAAAAAAAGCCGCACTGCGTTGCGCAAGTGCGGCTGATGGGGAGCGCCGGCAGGCGCTGCAAAGGTGAGAGAAATGTTATCGGCGGGGCGTGCCGGAGTTGGGTTCGTCGTCGAGATCGTCCTCGTCGGCGTGATTTAGCGCGTCCGGCAGGTTGTTCTCGAGTTCATCGCGTTCGATCTGATCGGCGAGGTCGAGGGACTTGCGTGTTGCGGGACCGGACGGGCGGTTAGCTCCAGACATGGCGACTCCTTGGGAGATTTCAAAGCCGCGCCAACAGGGCGCGAGTTGATCGGGAAGCAAGCTTCATACGTGCCTGTCGATCCCCCGGTAGGGCGGAATGAGCGCAGTTCTTGCCGCTTTGAACGGCTAAAGTTGCAATGAGGCTGCATATTTTGCGCGGCGGCAGGCAGGTCCAGTATGCGCCGCCTTGAGCAAAATAGGCTGAATACGAAAACGCGAAGCGTCAAATACGGCGTCCTCTGCGCAACGTATGGCTCGCTGATTACACGACCTAAGCCAGCGCGCGCTCCACGATCGGGTACAGGGACAACACAAGCAAGGCGGCCATCGTCCAGTTGAAAAACCGTAGCGAACGCGGATTCGTGAGCACCTTGCGCATCGACGTGCCGAACGCCGCCCACAAGATGATGCAGGGCATCCCGACCACGATGAACACCAGCGCCATGAGCACGGCGTTCATGGAGATGCTCGAATGCAGATGGATGGTCGTTGCGGCGGTCAGGACCATTATCCACGCTTTCGGGTTGATCCACTGGAACGCGGCGGCTTCGATGAAGCGCATGGGGCGGCGCTCGCCTTCACGGACTTGCACGGCCGATGAAGTCGCGATCTTCCACGCCAGGTACAACAAATACGCCACGCTGAGCGTTTCCAGCAGCGTGTAAGCCCAGGTGAAGTGCGCGAATGCCTGCGCCACGCCGAGTCCAGCCAGAATCATCAGAATTGCCACGCCCACGCTGATGCCCAGCACGTGGGGCATGGTGCGGCGCAAGCCAAAGTTCACGCCCGATGCAAGCAGCATGGTGTTGTTCGGGCCGGGTGTGATGGAAGTGACGAGCGCGAACAACAACGCGGCGGGCAGTGCGGTCATCAAGGCGGCATCGAGATGCATGGCATTCCTGGTCGGACGGTTCTCAGGTTCAGAGCACGAGTGTATGAGGACTGATCGGTACAGTACCGGTACAGAACGGCAGTTCGTTCCCTGTACGGTGTTTTCCGGGACGCCATGCTGTTTTGCCGCGCTGCAGCGCCAGGCACGGTGCTTGCAAAAATCTTTCGATGAGCCTCGACCTATCTTCTCGTGCCCTATCGCCAGGCCAACGCATGACAGACGACGCGTTTTTCCAGCCGGGCCGCAATTGCGACAGCGTTCGCCATGCTGACCGATTCAGTCTGCTGATCGACGGCTCGGATTATTTCCGCGTGCTGCGAGAAGCGATTACGCGAGCGCAGCGGACCGTGTTCATTCTCGGCTGGGACATCGACAGCCGCATGAAGCTCACGCCCGAAGGCGCCGACGACGGTTATGCCGACGCCCTCGGCGATTTCCTGCACGATGTCGCGGCGACACGAAAGCGCCTGCGCATTTACATTCTCGCGTGGGATTTCGCGATGCTCTACGCGTTCGAGCGCGAGTGGCTGCCGGTCTACAAAATGGGTTGGCGCTCGCATCGGCGGGTCGCGTTCCAGATGGACGGCAAGCATCCGATGGGCGCATCGCATCATCAAAAGGTCGTGGTGATCGACGACAAACTGGCGTTTGTCGGCGGCATGGACCTGACGCGTTCGCGTTGGGACACGCCGCGGCACGACGCCAATGATCCGCTGCGCCGCGACGCGAACGGCGAGCCCTATCAACCGTTTCACGATGTCCACACGATGTTTGACGGCGACGCGGCGCGGTCAATCGGCCTTCTGGCGCGCGAGCGCTGGCAACGTGCATGCGGCCGGCGTTTTGCGATCCGCTCGCATCGATCGATGAGCGAGAACGACCCGTGGCCGCCGTCGCGCAAGGTGGATCTGGAGAACGTCGAGCTCGCGATTTCGCTGACCGAACCCGCGTTCGACGGACGGCCTGCCGTGCAGCAGATTCGCCAGCAGTATCTCGATGCCATCAAGCGCGCGCAGCGCTCTATCTATATAGAGAACCAGTATTTCACTGCAGGTTCTGTCGGCGGGGCGTTGAAGGGAATGCTCGAGAAGCCGGATGGCCCCGATATCACCATCGTTTCCCCGCGCATGCAAAGCGGCTGGCTGCAGGAAATGACGATGGGTGTGTTGCGTGCGCGATTACATCGGATGCTCAAGGGCGCGGACGCGCACGACCGCTACCGGCTGATGTCGCCTTGCGTGCCGGGGCTGGAAACCGGTTGCGTGAACGTGCACAGCAAGCTGATGTTCATTGACGACGATTTGCTGCTGGTCGGATCGGCGAACCTCAACAACCGGTCGATGGTTCTCGACACTGAATGCAACATCGCCATCGATGCCGACGGCGATCCGCGCATCCAGGCGGCGCTTGTCGGCATGCGCAATACGCTGATTGCCGAACATCTCGGCTGCGAGACTGCCGAGTTTGCCCGCGAATTCGACGCGCGCCACAGCATGAACGACGCAATCGCAGCATTGATGAAAGATGCTGGCGAACATCGCACCCTGGAGCGTTTGAACCCGACCGTGACGCCCGATGTCGACCGGCTCGTGCCGCCGGAAGCGTTGATCGATCCGGAGAAGCCGGTGGAGGCTGATCAGCTCGTGGGTCAGTTCGTGCCGATGGAAAAGCCGCATCGGCTGATCGGCAGGTTTGCGTTGCTCGGCGTGCTGGCATTCCTGATTGTCGGATTCGCGGCCGCCATGCATTGGACGTCGCTTGGCGATTACCTCAATCTCGCCGCGCTCGCACGCCAGACGCGCCGTATCGATACGCTGCCGCTCGCGCCGCTTTGGGTCCTGCTTGCGTATGTGCTGGCGGCGGTCGTATCGATACCCGTCACGCTCCTGATTGCAACTACCGGCCTTGTTTTCGGCGCGGCATGGGGCAGTTTTTACGCGCTCATTGGAACGCTCGCCGCGGCGGCCGTGACGTATCTGTTGGGCGAATGGCTTGGCCGTGATGTGGTGCGGCGCGTGGCCGGTGCGCGCGTGAACAAGCTCAGCGAACGTGTCGCGAAACGCGGGCTGGTCGCGGTCGTCATCCTGCGGATCTTGCCGGTTGCGCCTTTTACGATCGTGAATCTGGTTGCGGGCGCATCCATGATCGGCCTGCGGGATTTCATGCTTGGTACATTGATTGGCATGGGGCCGGGTATCTTGTTGACAGTCGCGTTCGCGCATCAACTGGTGGCGTCGCTGCGGCATCCGACCGCCGGGTCCTTTGGCGTGCTGATTGGAATTGGCGTGGTGCTGGTGGCGGTATCGGTGTTGCTGCAGCGGTTCCTCGGCCGCAAGGAGCGTGCGGAGGAAGGCGAGCGCCAGCGCCAGCGTGACGCGCAACCGCCGCATGAACGGGTTGTGGATGTCGAAGTCGAGGCGCCCAAGGAAGCGGCTCGCGAGGTAAGCCCATGACGTCGATGCACGAAGTTCGCATGGAACCGCCTTCGCCGTTGTCGTTGTCCCCGCTCTCTTCTCGCGGTCTCCGGATCGCCACATACAACGTTCATGGTGCGGTCGGCGTGGACGGCAAGCTTGCGCCGGAACGGATCGCGGCGGTGCTCGCCGAAATCGATGCCGATATATTCGCGCTCCAGGAAGTCCCCTTGGGCGGCAGCGCCGCGCCCGATGTGCTCTCGATCCTGCAACGTTTGACGGGTCTTCATGCAGTAGAGGGTCCCACACTCGATACCCCTGCGCGCCGTTACGGCAATGCAGTGCTCACGCGCTTCCCGGTGCGCGCGGTCCGCACGCTCGACCTTTCGTTCAAGAGCCGCGAACCACGCGGCGCCCTCGATGCGGATATTGATTGCGGCGGGGAAACATGGCGCGTTGTCGCGACGCATCTCGGGCTGGCATCGAGTGAAAGACGCGCGCAGGTCGAGCAGGTGCTGCAGCGCTTCGATACGCCGGATCTTCCCGTGATCCTTCTAGGCGACCTCAACGAGTGGTTCATTTACGGCCGGACGCTGCGCCGGCTGGTTTCGCATTTTTATCGCGCGAGTTCGCCGAAGACTTTTCCCACGCGATATCCCCTGTTCGCACTGGATCGCATCTGGGTGCATCCGGGCGAGCGGCTCGTGAAGGTCGAGGTGCATAGAAGCGCGCTGGCGCGCGTGGCGTCGGACCACTATCCGCTGATCGCATATTTGTCGGCGCCGCTTCATGCACATACTCTCGCGCCAAACGTCAGACCGAATCTTCCAGAATGACACTCGTTGTTCCTGGCTCGCTTTGAAAGCCGGCCTCGTAATTGACGGTATGCGCATCGAAATGCTGGATCGCACGAAGCAGCCGCGGGGAGAACGTTGCGCCGAAATGAGCGATCAGCTTCTGGCGTTCGGCGGCGTCCGCATGGGCCAGGGCTTTCAGCTCCGCAAGCGGAATGCCGACAAAAAGATCGAGCGGGAAGGGCGGAGGATTATCGTCCGGGGAAGGCGGCATGCGGATGCGCAAACCGGGCAGGAGATGCGACTCGAGTTCCATTGAGAAAACAAAATCCTTGTTCTCGGGTGACGCAGTTTTGGCTTCGCTCAGAAGACTCGGTACGACGCCTTGAAGTGCGGATATTTCTTGTTCGCTAAGCATGACAAAATCCTTTCAGAACGCGGGGAAAAACGAATCGCCGTTTGTAAATCCGGTAATCGCAGCATCCCGGATACCAATGAAAAGAGCACGAAAACCTGAGGCATGATGTTTGCTGCAGCACTCCGCTTGCGCTGAACCGCTTGCGGGTAAGACACCATCGGCGCCCGAACCCCTATCTGTCGACCTCTTGCCTGGCGTGAGGAACTGGTCCTGCGCGCTTCAGGCTTGAACGAGTGAGAGAAGCCTGATGCCTGATCAAGACGAAAAACCTGACCACGACGCCGAGCATTCCGACGATAAAAAGGAAGACTCAAAAAAAGACGATGCGGGCGACGACAAAGACAAATCCGGCGACGATAAAAAACAGGGCGATGACAAGGACAAAAAAGACGACAAGAAGAAAGGCCCTGGAAAAAAGCCGCTCATCATTCTCGG
>NZ_CAXTGZ010000432.1:0-5276 GCF_964243625.1 uncultured Caballeronia sp. | reverse complement strand
CTTGTTCGCCGTCACCACGTGCTTGCCGTTGGCGATCGCACGCAGCACCAGGTCACGCGCCACGCCCGTGCCGCCGATCATCTCGGCCACGATGTCGATGGACGGATCGTCCACGACCGAATTGAAGTCGGTCGTGATCTCGATGCCTTCGGCGCCCTTCACCTTGGACGGCGTTCGCACGGCGATGCGCGAAATCTCGATACCACGTCCGGCGCGCCGTTTGATTTCTTCCTGATTGCGGCGCAGCACCGTGAAGGTGCCGCTGCCGACGGTGCCGAAGCCCAGCAGGCCAACTTTGATCGGTTCCATTGCAGCGTAAGTCTTTTAAGAGAGGTGTTAAACAGAGTGACGCTTTCGATAACCATCGAGAAAGCGCGCGATACGGTTGATCGAGTCAGCCAGATCGTCCACGTTCGGCAGGAACACCACGCGGAAATGATCGGGCGCCGGCCAGTTAAAACCCGTGCCTTGCACGAGCAACGTGCGTTCTTCAAGCAACAGGTCCGTGATGAACTGCTGGTCGTCGACGATCGGATACATCTTCGGGTCGAGCTTCGGGAACATGTACAGCGCCGCTTGCGGCTTCACGCAACTCACGCCGGGAATGGCGGTCAGCATGTCGTACGCAAGCTCGCGCTGCTTGAAGAGGCGCCCGCCTGGCAGGATCAGGTCGTTGATGCTCTGGTAGCCGCCGAGCGCCGTCTGGATGGCGTACTGTCCCGGCACGTTCGCGCACAAGCGCATGGACGCAAGGATGCCTAGCCCTTCCATATAGTCGTTCGCAATACGGCGATTCTCGCCCGTCAACCCGGAAATGAACATCCAGCCCGCACGATACCCGCACGCCCTATAGCTCTTCGAAAGGCTGTTGAACGTGACCGTCAGCACGTCCTCGGACAAAGCCGCGACCGCCGTATGCTTGCGGCCGTCGTAGACGATCTTGTCGTAGACCTCGTCGGCGAAAATGATCAGGCCGTGCTTGCGCGCGATCTCGATCATTTCGGTCAGCAGCGCGTCGGAATACAGCGCGCCGGTCGGATTGTTCGGGTTGATGATGACCAGTGCCTTCGTGTTCGGCGTGATCTTCGAGCGCAGGTCGTCGAGATCGGGCATCCAGTCGGCGGCTTCGTCGCAGAGATAATGCACAGGCGTGCCGGATGACAGGCTGACCGCGGCCGTCCACAGCGGATAGTCCGGCGCGGGCAGCAGCACTTCGTCGCCGTCGTTGAGCAAACCCTGCATGGCCATCACGATCAGCTCGGACGCGCCGTTGCCGATGTAGATGTCGTCCAGCTCCACGCCCAGCACACCCTTTTCCTGCGTGTAATGCATGATCGCCTTGCGCGCAGCGAACACGCCCTTCGAGTCCGAATATCCCGACGATGCAGGCAGATTCCGAATCATGTCCTGGATGATCTCGTCCGGTGCGTCGAAACCAAACGAGGCCAGATTGCCAATGTTGAGCTTGATGATCCGGTGACCTTCGTCCTCGAGACGCTTCGCGTGTTCGAGCACGGGTCCGCGAATGTCATAACAGACGTTCTGTAATTTATTGGACTTGAGAATCGGTTTCACGGCGGGAAGGCTCACTCGGTTACTTGAAATCAGGCTCTGTTGGTTATCGGGTGCAGTCGGCGGCCAAGGTCGGCGAAAGGACACAAACAAAGGACATTGCGGCCTGCGCTGCAAGGCGTTCCAACCCGGACCGGGATCGCGTCGATGCACGCGGGCCGGTCACAAGACGCAACAAGGACGTTCGACCGTGGTGGACGTCATGGCGCTCCTGAACCGGCGAAAATTTCGGGATTCGGAAGGCAGCGCAGAACAGGCAGTCTAGCGAAAATGCGCCGGATAAAGGCGGGTTTGGGCCTAAACGTGTGATTTTTGGCCACCAGGCCAAGGAAAACAGCCCTTTTTTGCGTGTCGGCAAGCAGCTTGTGGCGGCACGCGAAGCACTGCGCCGTCCGGGCTCGCAACCCGCGAACGGCTGAAAAGTTATAATTTAGCGGATTAAGCGTGACTTTCGCAATGCGCGCGCCGTACTCGCCGGCAGATTCTTCCCGGCACGGGCGTTCGCACAGTCGCTCCTTGCCATCAACCCGCCTGTCGGACTATCGATTTGAAATTACATCAGGAAGCCAGCGGCGCGCTCAACACCATCACGAGTTACGGCGCCGATTACGTCGCGATCAATCTCCAGCGCCATGAAGGCAGCATTATCGTGATGCCGGAAAGTCCCGTGATCCAGTGGACGGTCACGTCGTTCGAGACGCTCACGCCTGAACATTTCGATGCGCTGCTCGAGCTGGCGCCCGAAGTCATCGTGTTCGGCAGCGGCGCGCGCCTGCGTTTTCCGCATCCGCGGCTTACTGCCAGGCTCACGCAGCAGCGCATTGGCGTCGAGACGATGGACTTCGGCGCCGCATGCCGCACTTACAACATTCTGATGTCGGAAGGCCGCCGGGTCGCCGCCGCGCTGTTGCTCGAAGCCTGATCCGCGCTCGCTGAACCGGTTCGTAACGTCATCAAGGCGCCTCAGCGCGGAATCGGCACGCCAGTACGATAAACTGCCGCCCGGCAGCTTTGTCGCTTGGACCGGCCCGCGCTCTTCGATCAGCAGTTGAAACGTTGCACGTTTCTTCACCTACCAGCCCATTCGGCCAGCTTGTGCGTATTGTCGAAGACGCGGAACCTGCGTGTGTTCACCGAACATGTGCGACAAGACATCCGGAGCCCGCCTAAGCCGCCCTTAAGTCTCGGTGCGCAACACTCGAGCCCCTTTTTGAATTTGCTTTTCGCCGCAAAAGCGGCACTGGACAGGTCGACTTCTATGAACGATACGCCTTACCGGCTACCGCTCACCCGCCTCTCGCTTTTATTGCTGGTCGCAGCGCTCGCTGTGGTCTGGTTTGCGCCCCTCGGCCTGCGCCATCTCGTTCCCAGCGACGAAGGCCGGTACGCGGAAATGGCCCGCGAAATGTTCGTGACCGGTGACTGGATCACACCGCGATACAACGGCTACAAATATTTCGAGAAACCGCCGCTGCAAACCTGGGCGAACGCGCTGACGTTCGCGTGGTTCGGGATCGGCGAATGGCAGGCGCGGCTCTATACCGCACTGACGGGGTTTGCCGGCGTGCTGCTGATTGGCTATACCGGCGCGCGAGTATTCAATGGCGTGACGGGCTTTTGCGCGGCAGTCGTCCTTGCGACGTCGCCCTACTGGAATCTGATGGCCCATTTCGACACGCTCGACATGGGTTTGTCCTTCTGGATGGAACTCACGCTGTGCGGCTTGTTGCTCGCGCAACGCCCCAACCTCCCCGCCAACCAGGTCCGGCTTTGGATGTGGCTCTGCTGGGCCGGCATGGCGCTCGCATTGCTCTCAAAGGGGCTGGTCGGTCTTATTCTGCCGGGCGCGGTCCTTGTGCTCTACACGCTGATCGCGCGTGACTGGGCCCTCTGGCGGCGCCTTTACATTGGCAGCGGACTGATCCTGTTTGCGATCATCTCCGTGCCCTGGTTCGTGCTGGTGCAGATGAAAAATCCGGAGTTCCTGAACTTCTTTTTCATCGTGCAGCAGTTTCAGCGTTATCTGACGCCCGAACAGAACCGGCCGGGCGCGTTCTATTACTTTGTGCCCGTTTTGATCATCGGATTCCTGCCCTGGCTCTCCGTGATTTTCCAGAGCGCCCGCCACGCGGTGAAAGTGCCACGACAGCCAAACGGCTTTGCGCCGGTCACCTTGCTGCTGGTCTGGACGGCCTTCATCTTCCTGTTTTTCAGCGCATCACACTCGAAACTCCTGTCCTATACCCTGCCGATTGCGCCGTCGATCGCGTTGCTTATCGCAATCTATTTGCCGTTGCTGACGAGGGTGCAATGGAGCCGGCATTTGATTGGCTATGCCGTCTTTCTGGTCGCGGCGGCATTCGGCGCAATCTTCCTGGGTCGCATGGCCGGTGGGCATACGCCGAACTCTCTGTATCGTGAGTTCCAGCTTTGGGTATATGCAGCGCTCGCTGTTGCGTTCGTAGTCACGCTTGCAGCGATCTGGTACAACCGGCGCAGTTCGATTGGCGGCGTTGTGTTGCTGGGCACCGCGTGGTTGCTGATCGGTACCATCGCGGGAACAGGACACGATGTCTTCGGCCGCGAGAGTTCAGGCGTGAAACTGGTGCCTGCGGTCAAGGCAGCTATGGCAAAGCTCCCGGCAGACACGCCGTTTTATTCGGTTGCCAAGCTCGACCACACCATGCCGTTTTACCTCGGCCACACCATGATCATGGTCCAGGAGCCCGACGAACTGCAGTTCGGCGTGACGACGGAGCCGCAGAAATGGTTGCCGACCATCGATGCGTGGATTCAACGCTGGGACGCCGATCGATACGCTCTGGCGCTGATGCCCCCGGGCAGGTATGACGAAATGCTTGCGAAAAACGTGCCGATGAAAGTGATTGCGCGTGATGATCGAAGGGTCATTGTGGAAAAGCCGCAGCCTTGAAACAATGGCGCGGCGTTCGCGCAAGCCATTTTGTACAAGAATGCTGCGCCGCACTCCGCCGATAAAAACCACTATTACGGTCGACGATGAACCCGATATCCTTCATTTGCATCATCACTGGCGTCCTGTTGAACGCCGGTGCGCAGTTGCTGCTCAAAGCAGGTGTGAACGCCGTGGGCCATTTCGAGTTCACGCCGGCGAACATCGTGCCGATTGGTTTGAAGATCGCAACGCAATGGCCGATCATCGGTGGCCTTACCTGCTATGTGTTCAGTGTCGTGGTGTGGATCGTGGGTTTGTCGCGGGTCGACGTTTCCGTGGCTTATCCCATGCTTTCATTGGGTTACGTGGTAAACGCTTTCGCAGCGTGGTATTTGTTCGGTGAAATTCTGTCAGTGCAGCGCCTGGTCGGTATCGGCATCATCCTGATTGGCGTAGTGGTGTTGACCCGCGCCTAGCCCCGGCTTTGTTTTTGTCAGCTTATGTCAACGCCTCGCCTCTCCATTTCTAACGCAGAGACTCCATGACCCAGAACGTGACCTCCAAAACGCTCCCTTTCCTGCCGTTCGTGCGCTCCGAGATCGACGAAGAGACGATCCAGGGCGTAGCCGACGTACTGCGTTCCGGCTGGATCACGACCGGCCCGCAGAACACGCAGTTCGAAGCTGATCTGTCTGCCTATTGCGGCGGCCGCCCGGTGCGCACGTTCAATTCCGGTACGGCGACCATGGAAATCGGCTTGCGGATTGCGGGCGTAGGCGAAGGCGAAGGC
>NZ_CAXTGZ010000431.1:0-5278 GCF_964243625.1 uncultured Caballeronia sp. | reverse complement strand
CTTTCGCTTTCCGGCGCCGCTCAAGGGGGAGCATAGCGGTGAAATCCTCGCCCCGCTTCTCGGCGACGCTGCGTATCGGAAGCTCGTTACCGACGGTGTGATCGTGGAAACGGACCGCGAGCACGCGGTGATTGCGCCGGTCGCCTGAATCAATTTCCAACTGGAGACAGTGAATGAGTACCATCGAATCAGCAATCGATAGCCCCGCAGTCTGGAAAGGTCCCGACCTCGACTGGACCAAAGAAGGTTTGCATCTGCTCAGCGCCAGCGAGCTTGCCGAGATCGACCATGCGCTGCGCCACCTGCAGGCGCTGGGTAACATCGACTTTCCGGACATCACGCCAGAGACGTTTCCACTGGATGGCGTCGGCCAGTTGATGCGCGACCTGCCGCATTTCCTTGCCAATGGTCGCGGCTTCCTGATGCTGCGGGGACTGCCTCGCGACAAATATTCCGACGACGACATGGCGCAGATCTACGTTGGTCTCGGCTCGTATATCAGCCGCCCGGTCACGCAGTCGTATCTTGGCGATCTGCTCGGGCACGTCATGGATGTCAGCGACTACGAGCCGAAATCACGCGGTTATCGCAAGGGCGGCGGTCAATTGATGCACACGGACTCCTGCGACATCATTGGCCTGATGTGCTTGCGCACGGCGATTTCCGGCGGCGAAAGCCGCATCTCGAGTGCCGTTGCCGTGCACAATCACATGCTTGAACACCGGCCGGATCTGCTGGAGGTGTTGCGCGATGGACTGTTCCTCAAGCGTACCGACGAAGACGGCCGCCGTGCCACGCGCACGTTCAGCGAATTCAAGGTGCCGTTCTTTACAGGCGAAGGCCCACAGACCATCTGTTATTTGCCGACGGGATATGCGCGCCTCGCCGAGAAAAGCGGTGAACGTCCGTACTCGGCGCTTGAATCGGAGGCGCTGTATCAGGTCCGGAAGATTTCGGCATCGCCGGAGTTCTATCTCGACATGGGCTTTCGCGATGGCGACATCCAGTTCCTCAATAACCGCGTGATGGTGCATGGCCGCACCGACTATCAGGACGCAAAGGCGCTCGAGGACCGGCGGCATCTGATGCGCCTGTGGCTCACCGCGGCTTCATGGCCTGCAATGCCTGACTCGCAGGTCTTCCACAAGGCAGAGGACTTGCGCTTGTGGTCGCAATATCGCAAGCCGTTCAGCGAAATGCCCTCGCACCATAACCGCTTGCTGCTCGAAGGCAATGCGGGCCGGATGGTCGACTGACGTGAGCCATCCGCCCATGAGAAGCAAGCTCTTCGTACCGGGCGCGCGCCCCGAATTGTTCCAGAAAGCCTTTGCCAGCAGTGCCGACGCAATCTCGATCGATCTGGAGGACGCGGTTCCAGAGACGATGAAAGCACATGCACGTGGTGACGTAGCCCGCTTCGTTCGCGATCTCGACCGCGATCATGGGAAGGTGATCGTCATCCGAATCAATCCGCTAGGTTCTGTGCATTTCGCCGCCGATCTCGACGCGCTCGTTGGCCTCGATTTCGATATCGTCAATCTGCCGAAGGCCGAGTCGGCCAACGATATCGCCACGCTTGCCGGCGCACTCGGCGAACTGGAAAAACAACGCGCTCATCGCCGGCCGTTGAAGATCCTGGCGAACGTCGAGTCGCCTCGCGGCTTGCGTTTCGCCGCCGACATTGCTTTGGCGAGTCCGCGTGTCATGGGCTTGCAAATCGGGTATGGCGATCTTTTCGAGCCGCTGGACATCGGGCGCAAGCACGCGGGCGCGCTCGAACACGTGCAACTTGCAGTGCGGTTCGCGGCGGGCGAAGCCGGTATCGCCGCCTTTGACGGCGCATTTCCGGATATCGCCGATCAAACAGGCTTTCGCGAAGAAGCCATGCGCGCAAAAGCCCTCGGCTTTCGCGGCAAGAGCTGCATTCATCCAACGCAGATCGCGGCAGCCAATGAGGCATTCATGCCAAGCGGGACCGAAATCGCTTTTTCGCGCAAGGTAGTGGAGGCGTGGCGGAAAGCCGGCGCGCTGGGTCGAGGCGCGATCGTTGTCGATGGCATCATGATCGATGCCCCTTACGCCGCGAAAGCGGAAGCCGTTTTGCTGCAAGCACAACGCCTGGCGGTCTGAAATCACCCTGAAGGAGATGCGCATGTCGGACCCCGTTGCCTCCTCACGCTCGAAGCGCCTGCGTCAGCTGCTCGAAAGCGGTCAATTGACCGTCGCACCCGGCGTTTATGATGGCCTGACCGCACGACTCGCCGAGCAAGCGGGTTTCTCAGCCCTCTACATGACCGGCGCGGGTACGTCAGCGTCGTTCGGCCTGCCGGACTACGGCCTCCTGACGATGACCGAGATGGTCGCCAATGCAGCACGCATCGTCGCATGCACGACGCTGCCGCTCATCGCGGACGCCGACACGGGCTACGGGAACGAACTCAATGTCACGCGCACCGTGCGCGCTTACGAACAGGCGGGCGTGTCGGCGATTCATATTGAAGATCAGGTCGCGCCCAAGCGCTGCGGCCATCTGGACGGCAAGGAACTGATCTCGACGGCGGAGTTCGTCGCAAAGATTCGTGCCGCGCTTGCGGCGCGGCACGATCCCGATTTCACGATCATTGCGCGCACCGACGCCAACGGCGTGCTTGGTTTCGATGAGGCCATCGCACGGGCCAACTCAGCGCTCGCAGCGGGCGCCGATATCGCGTTTGTCGAGGCGCCGAGCGATCTGGAACAAATCGCGGCCGTGCCGAAGCGCGTCAATGGACCGTGCCTTTTCAATATCGTGCGTGGTGGCAAGAGCCCCGACATGGCGCTGCGCGATGTGCAGAAACTGGGTTATACGCTCGCAATTCTGCCGAGCGTGTTGCTCGCAAGTGTGATGCAGACGTGCGAAAGCACGCTCAAGGATCTGCGCGAAACGGGTGTGCCGCCGGCTTCGTCGACGGCGCTCAGCGCGCGCGAGCGATTTCGACGCATGGGTGCAGACGATTGGGACGCTTTGCGCACGCAGTTTATCGATTGACTACTGCGTGGGTGGTGTCTTGTCGCGCGTGCCCTTCACTTTCTACTTCAGGCCAGCGCCGAATTCCCGCGATCCATTCGGCGCTGGATGACAGGCGACTCCATCCCTTTCATCGCCCTGTTCTCTTCAATTTCAATCACTCGGCATGGGCCTTGTCGAAGTCCCAGACCGCCTGAAAGCCCATCAGTTCGCACATGGCTTTGAACGGCATCATGTTGGCCTCCGCGCCAGTGGTTCCCTTGAGCGCTTTTATTTCGCCATATACATTTTCGAGCGCGCGAGCGACGCTCAAGAATCCCGCCGACGGATAAATCGCAATCGAAAAACCGAGTTCCTGCAACTCCGCCGGCGTCAGTTGCGGTGTCCTGCCGCCCTCCACCACGTTCACCAGCAAGGGCATATCGAACGACTTGCCGATCGTTTCGAGTTCCTCCACGGTCTCCGGCGACTCGATGAATACGACGTCCGCACCTGCTTTTGCGTAGGCTTCGCCACGGCGCAATGCTTCATCCAGGCCAAGCGTTGTCCGTGCATCTGTTCTCGCGATGATCTGGAAGTCCTTGTCCTCCCGCGCGTCGCTCGCGACCTGGATCTTCTTCACCATGTCGGCTGTCGGAATCACGCGGCGCCCAGGCGTGTGCCCGCATTTCTTTGGAAACTCCTGGTCCTCTATCTGGATGCCGGCCGCGCCTGCGCGTTCGTAGCCACGAATCGTATGCGCCATGTTGAGCAGTCCGCCGTAGCCGGTATCCGCGTCGCAGACAAGCGGGGTCGTGGCAGCCGCGCAAAACGCCGTGACGCGATTGATCATGTCGGTGTATGTGGCAATCCCTGCGTCCGGCTCGCCAAGATAAGACGCAACCGTACCGAAGCCTGTCATGTACAGGCAATCGAAGTTCATCGTGTCCGCGAGACGCACCGAGATCATGTCGAAGATGCCGGGCGCAACAACGATCTCGCCGGAATTGAGTCGTGCTTTAAGCGCTTTTCTACGGGAATTAGCAGTCATGTCGATTACCTTCTGAAATGAGTGAACAGAAAAAAATTAGCGAAACCAGTCAATGAACCCGCTCGCTGGGAATGTCCGTGGCTGGGCGATGCAACGACGGATCGCCCGGGACCACCGCGATTTCTTCGAGCGAGCGGCGGTTAGTCTCGACACCGAAGACGGCCAGTACGGCGACCATCAGGACCAATGCGCCGATAATGACCGACAGCACGTCCTTGATGCCGCCAGTGGCATACATGAGTACGACGATCTGCGGAGCGACGATGCCCGACAAGCGGCCGGCCGATCCGGCGATGCCATTGCCTCGCATCCGGTTCTCGGTGGCGAACAGTTCAGGAATGTATGTCGCGACGCCAAGCGCGACCATCAGGTAAGTCATCGTGAAGAGCAGAAAGCCGAGCAGCGTCGCCATTTCCACGCTGGTGGAATTGCCGTACAGCCACCCAACGATGGCGGCAAGGATTCCAACGCCGATGAGTCCGTTCTTGCGGCCGACGCGGTCCGCTATCAGCACGCCCACAAGCGCGCCCGCCGGTCCGCCCAGCGCCATCAGCGACGAATAGCCAAGAGACGACGCCATGCCGTGTCCCTGCTTGATCAGAAAGGTGGGCACCCACACGATAAAACCGTAGATCACCACGTTGATCGCGATCTGGATCACCACCGCGAGCAGCGTCCGGCGCAACAACGGCGGCCGGAACAGACTGCCGAGCGACGTTGCCTTGATCGGAGCAGCCGCCGGTTCCACGATCGCGGGTAACGCGCGTCCTTGCGCAGTCTCCGCCTCAATGCCCGCCAGAATGGCTTCAGCTTCCTCGAAGCGTCCCTTGGATTCGAGCCAGCGCGGCGACTCCGGCATCTTCTTGCGCAGCACCCAGACACCGAGCGCGCCGACGCCGACAACTGCGAACATCGCCCGCCAGCCGATCGTAGGAATGATCAGATAGCCTATATAGGTCGAGAAAAACAGCGCGGAGTTCGTAATCAACGACAAATACGCCGACCACTTTCCCCGCACCGCCGGCGGAATGAATTCGCCTATCGAGCCATAGCCGACAACGATTTCCGCCCCCAATCCGAGACCCATGAAAAAGCGGCAGGCGATCAGCCAGTTCATGCTTGGCGCAAGCGATCCCGCGATGGATGCAATACCGAAGATCGCCAGGTTGAACTGATAGGTGAACTTCCGGCCGTAGGCGTCGCCCAGAAGTCCGGCTGTGAATGCGCCGATCAACATGCCG
>NZ_CAXTGZ010000430.1:0-5279 GCF_964243625.1 uncultured Caballeronia sp. | reverse complement strand
TTTTCCCCGCCGATTCTTACGCCGCCGCGAAGGCGCGCGAATTGTCGGTATTCATCGACATGCATCTGGAACTGGTCGCGCGGGATCTCTACAAGCAGGCGTTTTTTGGCGGCACCGTCACCGATTACACGAAGTCGCGCGCCGAAACACGGCTCCGTCACGGCGTCGCAGGACTCAAGCGGATTGCGAAGTTCGAACCGTACGCGCTTGGCACGACCTTCAGTATCGCCGATGTGAGTGCATTCGTGAATTTGCCGCTCGTCGGGCTGACGACAAAAGCGGTTTATGGCGCGGATTTCCTGCTGGAGGCGGGTATCGACTGGAAGGCGCACAACAGGCGCGTAGGGGAACGGCCGGCCGCACAGAAAGTGACGGCCGACCGGCTGGCGTTCATGGACGCGCAGAAAAAAGAACTGCCGAAAATCTGAGGTTCTACAGGCTCGCGAGGCGTTCGAGCGCGGTGCGCAGCGTTGCTTCTTTTTTCGCGAAGCAAAAACGCACCACGCCCGATTCGTGGCTCTCGTGATAGAACGCGGATACCGGAATGGCCGCCACGCCGATCTCGCTCGTGAGCCATTGCGAGAATTCCGCTTCGGGCAAGTCGCTGATGGCCGAATAGTCGACGCACTGGAAATACGTGCCGTCGCAGGGCAGCAATTTGAAGCGCGAGTTCGCGAGGCCCGCGCGGAAGAAGTCGCGCTTTTGCTGGTAGAAAGCCGGCAAATCCATATAAGGCGACGGGTCCTTCAAGTACTCCGCAATGCCGACCTGCATCGGCGTATTCACGGTGAACACGTTGAACTGATGTACCTTGCGGAACTCGGCCGTAAGAGCCGCGGGCGCAGCGACATAGCCGACCTTCCAGCCCGTCACATGAAACGTCTTGCCGAAACTCGATACCACGAAGCTGCGCGCGGCCAGGTCCGGATAACGCGAGACGCTTTCGTGGGGCGCGCCGTCGAAGACCATGTGTTCGTAGACTTCGTCGGAGAGGATCAGCACGTCGGTGCCGCGCATGATTTCGTCGAGCTTTTGCATGTCGGCGGCGCGCCAGACACGGCCCGTCGGGTTGTGCGGCGTGTTGACGATCAGAAGGCGCGTTTTGGGCGTGATCGCTGCGGCGATTTTATCGAAGGGGAGTGCGTAGTCGGGTGCTTCCAGCGATACAAACACCGGCTTGCCGCCCGCCAATTCAATAGCCGGGACGTAGCAGTCGTACATCGGCTCGATCACGACGACTTCATCGCCTGGATGCACGCAGCACAGGATGGCCGTCAGGATGGCTTGCGTGGCGCCGGCCGTCACCGTGATTTCGCGATCCACGTCGTATTTGCGACCGTAGAGCCGCTCGATCTTTTCGCTGATCGCGTGACGCAGCGGCGCGGCGCCGGCCATCGGCGGATACTGGTTGTGGCCGTCCCGCATCGCGTTCGCCACCGCATCCACGATCCGCGGATCGCAGGCGAAATCCGGAAAACCCTGGCCAAGGTTGACCGCGCCTGTCTGTGTCGCGAGTGCGCTCATGACCGTGAAGATGGTCGTGCCGACATTCGGCAGACGTGACGTGATGGCAGGAACGGCGGCGGAATGCGGAAGGTCGTGCGAGGCGTTCATAGTGGTTTCGATCGGCTGCGCTGGAAGAATGTGTCGTATTTTAAACGTCGATTGCGTCCGTTTCCGCATTGGCCTCGACCTGCGCGTTGAAGCTGGTCACGAACGGCGCCGGCTGGGCGATCCGGAAGCCAAAATCACGCGCGGTGCGTTTCGCAAGTTTGAGCAGCGCCCGGTCCTTCGATACCAGCCAGTCCGCCTTGCTTGCATGCGCCAGTTCGAGAAACTTCTGGTCGTCGCGGTCCTTGCATTTCGGCAGCGGCGGTGTGTCTTCGGGTAGCGGTTCGATTTCAACCAGGCGAGAAAGCCGCGCAACCGTTTCCAGCGCCTGGGCCTTGTCTACGGCAAAGCGCACGAATTGCGGATAGTCCAGCACATACGTCAGTTCTTTCAGGCAACGCGCATCGATCAACGCTTCCAGCGTGCCGGCTTCGAGCGCGGCGCGAATGGGGCGGGAATTGGGGTCATCGAAAACAAGAATGTCGATCCACACATTCGAATCGAGCACGGCGCGCCACGCGGGGGATTTTTTCATTCGATACAATCGAGGGTTTCCGTCTTCATCGTTGGCAAGCGTGCCGGCGAGCCCCTATGATAATCGTTCTCTCGCCGGCCAAATCGCTCGACTACGAGACCCCGCCGCACGTGACGAAGCACACGTTGCCTGAATTCACCGCAGATTCCGCCGAGCTCATCAAGGCGCTGCGCAAACTCTCGCCACAGGATATCGGCAGTCTCATGCATATCTCCGACCCGCTCGCGCGACTCAACTTTCAGCGTTATGCCGACTGGTCGCCGACGTTCAGTGAGGACAATTCGAAGCAGGCCATGCTCGCGTTCAACGGTGACGTCTACGAAGGTTTCGACGCCAAATCGCTTCATGCGGCCGACCTCGACTACGCGCAGAACCATGTGCGGGTGTTGTCCGGGCTCTACGGATTGCTGCGGCCGCTCGACCTGTTGCAGCCTTATCGGCTGGAAATGGGCACGAAGTTCGCAAACGCTCGGGGCAAAGATCTTTATGCGTTCTGGGGCGATCGCATCACGGTGGCGCTCAACGGGCAGATGAAAAAGCAGCGCGGCGCGAAGGTGCTGATCAATTGCGCATCCGGCGAGTATTTCAAGTCGGTGCAGCCGAAGCGGCTCGACGCGCCAATCGTCACGCCCGTGTTTCAGGAATGGAAGAACGGCCAGTACAAGATCATCAGTTTTCACGCAAAACGTGCGCGCGGGTTGATGGCGCGGTTCGCCGTGCAGCATAGAATCGATGAACCGGAAGGCCTCAAGGATTTCGGCAGCGAAGGCTACGCGTTCGATAAAAATGCATCGACTGACGCCACGTATGTGTATCGCCGGCGCGTTGGGGCTTGATGCAATGACCTGCTGCTGCACTGGACAAATCAAGGAAGCGTCATGAGCATCTCAATCACGAGTCATTTCGATGCGGGCGCGATCAACGTCGTTTCCGCCGATAACCCCGCCGACATTCGCCTGCGTATCCGCCCGGACAGCCACGCCGATTTCGCGCAGTGGTTCTACTTTCGCGTGGGTAACGTCCGCGATGTAGCGCTCACCCTGACCTTCGAAAACGCCGCCGACTGCGCGTTTGCCGACGGCTGGCGCGACTATCGCGCGGTCGCCAGCTACGACAGGATCAACTGGTTCCGGGTGCCGACCCGTTATGACGGCCGGGTAATGACGATCGAGCACACGCCCGATTTCGATGCCATCTATTACGCTTACTTCGAGCCGTACAGCGAAGAGCGGCACGCAGGTTTCATCGGCGCGGTACAGCAGATGCCGCACGCCACGCTCACGGAAATTGGCCGCACCGTGCAAGGCCGCCCGATGGCACTTTTGACGCTGGGCTTGCTTGAAGACGATGAAGACGAAGCTGAAGACGGCGAAGAAGATCACATAACACTTGAGCCGAAGAAAAACGTCTGGATCATCGCGCGTCAGCATCCGGGCGAAACCATGGCCGAATGGTTCGTGGAAGGTTTGATCAAACGGCTGGCAGGGTGGGGCGACTGGGCCGGCGATCCGGTCGCGCGCCTGGTCTTCGAGCACGCCGTGTTTCACATCGTGCCCAACATGAATCCCGATGGCAGCGTTCTTGGCAACCTGCGCACGAACGCAGCAGGTGCCAACCTGAATCGCGAATGGATGGAGCCGGACGGCGCGCGCAGCCCGGAAGTGCTCGCGGTACGCAACGCCATGCACGCAATAGGCTGCGATCTTTTTTTCGATATTCACGGCGACGAAGCACTGCCTTACGTGTTCGTGGCGGGCTCGGAGATGTTGCCGGGGTTCACCGAAAAGCAGGCCGAGGAGCAGAAGGCGTTTATCGAATGCTTCAAGCAGGCGAGTCCTGACTTTCAGGATGTGTACGGTTACGAAGCCAGCAAGTACCAGACTGACGCGCTGAAGCTCGCGTCGAAGTACGTTGGCAATGAGTTCGGGTGTTTGTCTCTGACGCTCGAAATGCCGTTCAAGGACAACGCTAACCTGCCGGACGAGCGGGTAGGATGGAACGGGGAACGCAGTGCGGCGCTTGGCGCGGCGATGCTGCAGGCCATCTTGCGCCATTTGCAGGCGTTCTGACTCGCGCGGACAGGCTGATGCGCGGTCAGGAGCGCGTTCAAGAAAGGGCGAGATCGTAAGCGACGATCTCGTCCTTTTGTTTTGCCTGGCGTCAGTGCTTCTTCTTCGTCGACTTGGCCGAGGACGATTTCTTCGCTGCCGAAGCGGATGCCTTGCCCTTCGATCCGGCTTTGCCCTTGACGGCGCTGTGCTTGCCGCGAGCGCTGTGACCGGATCGTGGTTCGGCACGCAGCCTCGCCGCAGGCACCGGGTCATTCCAGCCGAACGCCAGCATCTGGCTGCCTACGTAGCCGCATCGAAATTTGAGTGTCGGTGGCGTTGTGTCACCGTCCTTCGACACGCCGAGCCCCTCGACGGTCACCACGTTATCAACCTTGATCCGCTGCTTGTGATCATCGAACGAATCATTCCACGGGACGATGCTGCCATGCGCGGCATCGAACGAACTCGCTGGAAATTCGACGCGATCAAACGCCGTCGATGTACTCGCGACGAAGCTGCCGTGCGCGGCGCAATCGGCCATCAAGGGATTGGCGTTGAAGTCGGTCACGAAGTGATTGACGAGCTCATTGCGGTCGTCGACCGTATCGGCGAACGCAGTGACGTTGAAAAGGGCTGACGTGATTGTCGCTACGGATGCGATCGCTACCAGCCGGCCGACCAGCCGAAGCAGTCGACGCGGTACTTGAATACTATCCATCGGGTTGGGCACTAAAGAGACATCAGGCACGTAAGATGCCTGACAGTGAGCAGGAGTTCCATCTTATATCAAATTCTTTAGCAGGCTGGCCGCGGCCAGCTGCGTTCAGACTCGCGGCCCACGATCCAGCCGATACCGCCGGACATCGAAAGTCGTGATCAAGGTCGGCCTGTAGACGGTGATGAGAATTGTGAAAAGGCCGGTGAAGAGCGCTTCGCCGGCAACCAGCAGCGTGGCGGCAAGCGTAAAGCCCGCAGGTATGAACAGCCGCCCGTCGGCAAGGATGATTTGGAGTAGCAGACCTGAAGCACACGCCGCTGCGACAGCAACAGCGGAGGTGAGAAAGCCGTGACCCAGGATAAAG
>NZ_CAXTGZ010000429.1:0-5300 GCF_964243625.1 uncultured Caballeronia sp. | reverse complement strand
CGCGAAAATCACCTGATCAAACCGGGCGACACCATTGCGCTCGGGTCACCGATTTTCACGCCGTACATTGAAATCCCCACGCTCAACGACTACAAGTTGAATGTGGTCAACCTCAACGCCGACGTTGAACGCGGCTGGCAATATTCGAAGGAAGAACTCGACAAGCTGCGCGACCCGAAGGTCAAAGCGTTTTTCCTCGTGAATCCGAGTAACCCGCCGTCGGTCAAGATCGATACCGAAAGCCTGCAGTACATTGCAGCTATCGTGAAGGAACGGCCGGACCTGATCCTGCTCACCGACGACGTGTACGGCACCTTCGCCGACGACTTCGTTTCGCTCTTCGCCTTGTGCCCAAAGAACACCATCCTCGTGTATTCGTACTCGAAATACTTTGGCGCCACGGGCTGGCGGCTCGGCACCATCGCGACACACCAGGACAACGTGATCGACGAACTGATCCGCAAGCTGCCCAAGGAACAACGCGCCGAACTGCACGAGCGTTATGAGTCCATTACCACGGAGCCGGAGAACCTCAAGTTCATCGACCGGCTGGTTGCGGACAGCCGCACCGTCGCACTGAATCACACGGCGGGTTTATCGACGCCGCAGCAGGTGCAGATGGTGCTGTTCTCGCTTTTCTCGCTGATGGACACGCCCGAGGCGTACAAGAACGCGTTGAAGCGCCTGATTCGCGGACGCAAGGAGGCGTTGTATCGTGAGATTGGAATCAGTTTCGACGACAGCGACGTGAACCAGGTCGATTACTACACGATCCTCGACCTCGAGTTCCTCGGCAATCGCGCGTATGGACCAGAATTCGTGCAGTGGCTGTTCAAGAACACCGAACCGTCAGAGCTGCTGTTCCGCCTTGCGAAGGACGCACGCGTTGTGCTCTTGCCGGGGCGCGGCTTCGGTACGCAGCATCCGTCGGGCCGCGTGTCGCTCGCCAATCTGAACGAAAGCGACTACAAGCAGATCGGCCGTGCGTTGCGCAAGCTGATGGCGGAATACGTGGAACGGTATAACGCGGAAACGGGCAAGTCGCTCGACAGTAAAAAGGTACTGTAATCAGGCATCGAAATGGAAACGGGCCGCTCTTCAGCGGCCCGTTTCCGTATCAGCTAAACGCTCAGAACTTGTGGCGGATACCCACGCGCCCAGCGATCTGGTTGTCCGTACCGCGGCCCGACGTGCCGAAGTAGCTCGTGCTCGAACCAATCTGCGCCTGCACGCCGGTTCCGTTGTTCGAACCCGACGCGTGTTGATAAATGCCCAGCACGTAGACATCGGTACGCTTGGAGAGCGCGTAATCCACACTTGCATCGACCTGTTGCCACTTGCCTTGCGCCGCGTCCGTCAGCTTCATGTACGTGTAGCCGAGGCTCGCCGTTGCAGCCGGCGTGAACGCATACTTGGCACCCGCTTCATACGTATTGAACTTGGAAGTAGCGCCGCTGATCGCTTCGAAGCGCGTGTTGGTCCACAACGCGAAGAGGGTCGCAGCAGCGATCTTGTAGTTCGCGCCAATGCCGAACGTGCGCAGGTCCTTCGAGCCACCCGTCGCCACGTTTGCAATGCTCGTGCTGAACGCCGGGGTGGAGGAAGCCGGGAAGTGAATGTCCGTATAAGCCGCGCCAACGCTGAACGGGCCGTTCGCGTAGTTCAGGCCGAAGCTGTATGCACGCGATGAACCTTGCGTGGTCACGCCGGCCGTCGTGGTCGTGGGCGAACCCGAGAATGCACCTGCAGCGTTCGAGAAGCCGTACAGGCCACCGAACGTCACGCCGTAGAAGTTGGCGCTGCTGAACTTGATCGAGTTGTTGATACGGCTCGACGTCAACTGGTCCACGTCATTGATGTGATACGCGTAGTTGCCTGCAACCGTCTGGCCGCCAATGGAATAAGCGCCGCCCAGGTAATCAGTCGAGAACGAGTACTGGCGGCCGAGTGTCACCGAGCCCACGTCCGACTTCGAAATACCCACGTAAGCCTGGCGGCCGAATTCCGCACCGCCCTGACCGAGCGTGCCGTTACCGCTGTTGAAGCCGCTTTCCAACGTGAAGATGGCCTTGAGTCCGCCGCCCAGGTCTTCAGCACCACGCAGGCCCCAGCGGCTGCCTTGCGATACGCCGTCGTCGTACTTGAAAATCTTCGAGCTGCCGGTGCCGGCGGTGCTGTGGTTCGCGTAGCTGATACCGGCATCGATCAAACCATACAGCGTGACGCTGCTTTGAGCTTGCGCAGGTGTGGCCGATGCGGCAAACGCAGCGAGTGCGGCGATGGCGAGCAGTGATTTACGGTTCAAGACATTCTCCGTGAGCGTGGGTGGTAGCGTGATGGGTCTGGTGCAACAAGTGCGTAAATACGCGGGACTTTGACGGTCCGCTGACTTGCGACGGGCGGACTTTACGGGAGGCGTATGTAAGGTCTATGACAGTTGTAATGAAACGACGGCCACGCTGCACAGGCCGCTGCCGTGCTATGGGAAAAGTTCGCGCGAGATGCCGGCGATGTATTACTGGAGGGGAAGGGGAAGTGATGCGATGAGCGCCGCGAGCGAATGGGTATCGTCGCGGCGCCTGCGGCGTGTCAGCCTTTCGAAGAGACTTCGCCGCTTGGGGAGAACGGCCGCGGTTTTGCTTGCTCTTGCGCCACCTTCGCGGGGATCACGGCGCTCGCCGGTTGCGAATCATCCACCGAAGTCCGTCCGCCATCCGCGAAGAACGCCTGCTCCGCCGCCTTGTTCAACACGAGAATGCTGATGCGCCGGTTGGTGGGTTCGTCGGCGACGGCCTTGTTGAGCGGCAGCACATCGGCCAGGCCGCGTACCTGCAGGATCTTGCCTTCGCTCATGCCGCCTGCGATCAGCGAGCGGCGCGCGGCGTTCGCGCGTTCGCTCGACAGCTCCCAGTTCGAGTAACCCGCCTGGCCGCCGGAATACGGCACGGCGTCGGTATGACCTGCAATCGATACCCGGTTGTCCACGTCGTTCATGGATGCCCCGATCTGCGCGAGGATCACGCCCACATAGCTTTCGAGCTTCGAGCTGCCCGATGCAAACATCGGACGCTTGAGCGAATCGACGATCTCGATGCGCAATCCCTCGCTCGTGATATCGATACGAATCTGGTCCTTGAATGCACGCAGCGCCGGCGTATTGTCGATCAGCGCCGTGAGTTTCTCTTTCAGTTGCTTAAGGCGGCGCGCGTCGTCCTCCGCGGCAATGCGCGCGGGGGTCTTGGGCATCGGCTGGGCCTGGCTCTTGGTCGCTTCGCCCGGACGTGAACTCGACAGGTCGCGGCCGCCGCCGTTGATCACGCTCGAGCGCGCAGCGCCACTGCCGTCCTTGCCGCCAAAGAGCGTGGAGAGCGGAGCGTTGAAGTAATCCTCGATGCCCTGCTTGTCGTACTTCGATGTCGAACCGAGCAGCCACATCAGCAGGAAGAACGCCATCATGGCCGTGACGAAGTCGGCGTAGGCAATCTTCCACGCGCCGCCATGATGCGCCCCGTGTCCGGACTTCTTCTTGCGGCGTACCACGATGGTCGGCGCAAGCACCGACTGCAGGGGATCGCGGGATGGTTTTTCAGCCATGTTCGTTACCCGTGGTGTCTGAATGCATGCAATGCATCAGGCCGACTTCGGCGATTTGGTGGCGCGGACGGCTTCATCGAGTTCCTTGAAGCTCGGGCGGTCAGCCGTGAGGAGCACCTTGCGGCCGAACTCCACGGCAATGGCGGGCGCATAACCGTTCATCGATGCAAGCAGTACCGACTTCACGCACTGGAACGGCTTGGACTCCGCCTGTCCCTTTGCAGCGAGCAGATCGGCAAGCGGTCCGAAGAAACCGTATGCGAGCAGGATGCCAAGGAACGTGCCGACGAGTGCGCCGGCAATCATCTCGCCCAGGATGGCAGGCGCAGCGCCGACAGAGCCCATGGTATGAACCACGCCCATCACGGCCGCAACAATGCCGAATGCGGGAAGGCCGTCGGCCATCTTCTGGATCGCGCCGGATGCCACCGATGCCTCCGCATGATGCGTCTCGAGTTCTTCATCCATGAGATCCTGCATCTCGAGCGCGTTGACGTTGCCGCTCGACATCATGCGCAAATAATCGACGATGAACTCCAGCAGATGGTGATCGTTGAGCACGTGTTCGTACTTCATGAAGGTCGGGCTTTTTTCCGGCGCTTCCACATCGACTTCGAGCGCCATCATGCCTTCCTTGCGCGCCTTTTGAAGCAGCTCATAAAGCAGCGCGATCAATTGCACGTACTTTTCTTTAGAGTATCCGCCGCCCTTGAACGCAGTCGGGATGCTTTTGAGCGTCTTCTTGAGCGTCGCGGGAGGATTTGATACGACGAATGCCCCGATGGCCGCACCGAAGATGCACAGCAGCTCGAAGGGCTGAACGAGCGCTGCCAGATGACCGCCAACCCCCATGAAACTCCCGATCACCGAGCCGATGACCAACACCCATCCAATAACGACAAACATGCTCTCTCCGCGTAAATGTGTGCTTCGATTGAATGAAGCTGTCATAGAACTTAACGGCAAGCGGGCTCTCACATTTAGGGTAGATGCGAGGAATCTTTTCTTACCGACTTACGCAAGTCAGCAAAATTTACTCTGGCAAACATGCATTTTTTGCATCGAGGATGAACGTTTCGTGGACGACGCATGGACGTTCGAATTGACGCCAAAAACGGTCACTGTTCGTTCCATTGAATCGTTTAACGCAACCGTACAGTCTCGCCACGGGGAAGGCCCCGGCTACTTACGGAGAAGGTGCGGTGAAGACAGTCCTGAGCGCGGCGGCGGCCGCCATGATCGCCATGCTGGCAACGCAGACGACCCAAGCGCAAGAGGTCTATATACAAGGCGGAACGCTGGGCGGCGGTGTCGGCGCCGCCTACTCGCTGAACTCCTGGGCGGGCGTCCATGCTGAAATGGAAGGCCTCGGTTTTTCGCATTCGTTCAATGTCGACGGCGCCAAATACAGCGGGCATCTGAGCCTGATTCAAGGCGGCCTTTATCTCGACCTGTTTCCGTTTGCGAATAGCGGTTTTCGCGTGACGGGCGGTGCGCTCATCAATGGCGACGAACTGAAGGCGCATGCGGTACCTGACGCCCAAGGCAACTTCAAGATCGGTGACGATACGGTTCCTGCCGTTGCGGGCGCGCCATCGGCCACGGTGCGGCTGCCGAGCGTCATGCCGTATCTTGGCGTGGGGTATGGCCACAAACCGGTATCGAAGGGCTATGGTTTCATGGCCGACATTGGCGTGGCATATGGC
>NZ_CAXTGZ010000428.1:0-5311 GCF_964243625.1 uncultured Caballeronia sp. | reverse complement strand
CAAGTGCCGCGTTGCTGCGTGAGCGTTTGCGCAATGCGCGGCGGTCTTCGCCGCGCGAGCGTTGCGGGAAGAGCCGCGTGCGGTCGTTTTCGGGCGCGCCGAAGATCTGCGATGGCTCGCCATGCTCGACGATCACACCGCCTTCGGTGAAGAACACTTCGTCGCTGACGTCCTCCGCGAAGCGCATCTCGTGCGTGACGAGCACGCAGGTCTGGCCATCATCGACGAGTTCGCCGATCACGTTGAGCACTTCGCCCACGGTCTCCGGATCGAGCGCGGACGTGACTTCATCGAAGAGAATCAGGTCCGGACGCATGGCGAGCGTGCGTGCAATCGCGACACGCTGCTGCTGTCCGCCAGATAACTCTCCGGGGTAAGCGTGGGCTTTATCGGCGAGACGCACTTTCTTGAGCAATGCATGCGCGTCGTGTTCTGCTTCAGCGCGGCTACGGCCGAGCACGCTCACAGGCGCAATGGTCAGGTTCGCCAGCACGCTCAGGTGCGGGAACAGGTTGTACTGCTGGAACACAAAGCCAATGCGCTTGCGCAGTGCGATCTTCTGCGCATCGGTATGCTGCGCGCGAACATCGATTCCATCCACGCGGATCTCTCCGCGCTGTGGCGCGATCAGTCCGTTGATGCAACGCAGGATGGTCGATTTGCCCGACCCCGACGGCCCGATGATCGATACCGCTTCGCCGCGCCGCACCGACAGATTGATTCCGTTGAGCACCGGCGCAGCACCAAAGGAGAGACGGACGTCACTTAAAGAAACCAATACCGGGTCGGCGCTTTTATTGACCTCCCGGTCAACTGAAGGCGGCGTATGTTCAAGCAGATCAACCGCAAGCGCAAGGCGATTCATGCGGCCTCCACAGGCATTGTTGGGGTTTCCCGTGGCCCGTACGGGTCTCCCAGGGCTCACGAAAACATGCAGGAACGGAGATTCTAAGAAGAGCCTCCCTATTTCATAACCAAGCATTCGTAGAATCGATAGCATCCCGCTTGCTATAGCTTGCCTGATTCGTGTGCCTGACTCCATTCCACGCGATGCATCGTTTGTTTAGCAGATTCGCTCCCTTGGCGGCGTGTCAACGCTTGTCTATTCTTTGAGGCTCCCGGATTTCCGGCGTGGCCTCCTTGCTATGACCATAACGAACATCCGCCGCTTGATGACAGCGGTCACGATTGCGTGGGCACTCTCCACATCCCTCGTCGCTCATGCCGATGCAATCCTCGACAAGATAGTGGAGCTCGTGAAGGCGTCGGCGGTGGCGTCCGCAATCGCAGTCGGCGACGTCACTTACCAGTCCATCATGATCTGGACGCAGCGTGACAACGTGCTCGCGCTGATGCTGCTGATCCTGTCGTTCTTCGGCTTCGTGACGTGGATGGTCACGCTTGCAGGACGCTGGCTCGAACAACGCTTCGAGGTGCCCGGATATGGCTACTGATACGCGCGCCTCGTTTGGCACTCACCGGAAGTTCGATATCACCCGCGTACCGCCGGGCGTGTATGGCGTGCTCGGGGTTCTTGTCGTAGGCGCGGTGCTCTGGTCGCTTGCGCCTGAAAGCGGATCACGCGGCGAGACGCTTGCACGCCTCGCAGAATGGGCACCCGCGTTGGCGCACGGCTTTGCAATGAATGTGCTCATCAGCATCGGCGCGATTTTTATCGGCACGGTGATCGGTCTGATTGCAGGCGCCGTCGCGTTATCCCGATCGTTCGCCGGACGGCTCGCACGCATTTGGATCACCGCGTTTCGCAATGCACCTTGGCTGGTGCTCGTCTACTTCACGACCTACGTGTTCCCGTTCGAACTCCATGTATTCGGCACTACCGTGCCGTTTCCCGACTGGTTGAAGGTGACGCTGGGGCTCGCGCTGCCGGCGAGCGCAAACATAGCGGAAGTCTTTCGCGGTGCCGTTGCTTCGATACCGTCGGCGCAATGGGAAGCGGCGGCATCCATGGCGTTTTCGCGCACGCAGATCCTGATGAAGATCGTGGCGCCCCAATGCATGCGTCGCATGTTGCCGCCGTGGATGAACGTGTACGCGATCATCACCATGGGCACGGCCTTGTCGTCGCTGGTCGGCATTCACGACTTGCTCGATACCGCGCAAATCGCGAGCAGCACCGTTGCGCGCAGCAGCTTTACCGTGCTGACGTATGTCGCGACGCTCGTGATTTTCTTCGCTTACTGCTATCCGATCTCGTGGTTCACCCGCTGGTTCGAAAGGCGCTTGCGATAGATATCGTTATCAGTCAAGCGGGGTCTGTGCACTGCAACAGGAATCGTGATAATTTACGTTCCGTTCGATACGAACAAGTTCTCGGGGCGGGGTGCAACTCCCCACCGGCGGTAATCGCGCGGTTTGATTGAGCGCGTAGCCCGCGAGCGCTTTGTGATTCGGGTCTGGCTTCGGGCCGCCTGAAACGCAAAGGTCAGCAGACCCGGTTTGATTCCGGGGCCGACGGTCATAGTCCGGATGAAAGAGAACGGGACGGCGTGTGTGGATGCGTGCGGGATATCCCGCGCGCGTTCGTCCATGCCGTCCTTCGCCCTGTTCACACAAACAGGCAGGATTTGAATCATGACACTCTCCACCACGCTCGAAAATACGCCGGTCGCTCAGGCCGCGGGCAAACCCCGTCCACGTATTGCGTTTATCCAGTCATGCTGGCATCGCGATATCGTCGACCAGTGCAAGGCTTCGTTCCTCGATGCAATCCAGGCGCAAGGCTTCGCACGCGATGACATCGACCTCTATGAAGTCGCCGGCGCATTTGAGATCCCGTTGCACGCAAAGCTGCTTGCTCAGCGCGGTGACTATGCGGCGATTGTTGCAGCGGGGCTGGTCGTGGATGGCGGAATTTATCGTCACGAATTCGTGGCGCAAGCGGTCATCAACGGGTTGATGCAGGTGCAACTGGAAAGCGGTACGCCGGTTTTGTCGGCGGTGCTGACGCCGCATCATTTTCATTCGGGCGAAGAACATATCAAGTTCTTCCGCGAGCATTTCGTGGTCAAGGGCGTGGAAGCGGCGACGGCGTGCGCCGATACGATTCGCAAGGTTGCCGCACTTGGGGTGACCAGCGGGAAGTAAGGTGGTGCGCTGCTGAAGCAATTTCGCAACGCCAGGCGCAATCTGCGCCCTTGCACCGAGACGGAAACTCGCGCACAATGCATTGCAATTGCGATGCATGGAGAAAGGTAATGAAAACAGCGACGTTTCCGTCTGTGCGAGTTGAACCGGAATTGCGTGAGGCGGCGGAGAGCGTCTTGCAGGAAGGCGAAAGCCTGTCCGGATTTGTCGAGCAGGCGATCCGCGAAAACATCCTTCGTCGCCAGAACCATAGCGAGTTCGTGGCCCGAGGACTAGCCTCGCGCGACGAAGCTAAGCGAAGCGGCGACTATGTCCCGGCTGAAGAGGTGCTCGCGCGTTTGAGCAAGCGGCTCGATGCTGCTAAAGCGCGGGGTAAGACGCGTTGATGACGTTCGAAATACGTTTCACAGGTAGTGCAGCAGACGATCTCGAACGGCTCTATGAGTTCATTCTTACCCGTGATCCGCAAGATTTGCCTTTAGCCCAGCGTGCGCTAAGCGCTGTCCACGCCGGGATCATGACGCTGCGCAGCTCGCCGTTCACCTGTCGTAAAGCGCACTCGCAGTTGCCATTCTTGCGTGAGTTAATTATTCCTTTTGGCGGCTCCGGGTACGTCGCACTTTTTGAAATAGACGATAGCGATACCGTGACGATCCTGGCCGTGCGTCATCAGTTGGAAGACGACTATCACTGAGCACTTGTACGGTCTTGAAGAAAAGTGACGTGCCTTGTCAAGTCACACAGCTTACCCATCTGCGCTTTCGCCACAGCGTCGGATTTCCCCTCCGTCGCACGCCCGACAAACCTCCACACTGAAACTATCCGCGCCTCTGATTCCTGTCCAGAAATCGTCGACCTCGGAACGTTAATTGCTGACTTTGCGTCGGAGCAATATCGGATCATAAGGAGAAAGCGATGCGTAAGGAAACGCTCCCCTCGTCGACGGACACACTCGACACCGTACCTGATACATCGAGTCCCGCTTACGCGGCAAGGCATCCGCTCACCCGCGCGTTCGACACGTTCGCAAGCGCGGTCACACGATGGGCAGGATCGCCTGTGGCGTTTGGTATGGCGGTCATCAGCATCGTTGTCTGGGCCGTGACCGGGCCCGTGTTCCACTACTCAGAAGACTGGCAACTCGTGATCAACACGGGCACGACCATCGTGACATTCGTGATGGTCTTTCTTATTCAGCAAAGCCAGAACAAGGACAGCGTAGCGCTGCATCTGAAGCTCAATGAACTGCTCGCCTCTCACCGGCAAGCGGACAATCATCTGATCGGCATCGAGGATGCATCTGAAGAGGAACTCAGGCGGCTGGCCGCAGCCTACCTGAAAATGACGACGAAAGAAGACAGCGAGGCGATCACGGGTACATCGTCCGGAACGGCTTGACGATTTCGGCTTTACGGTCACGGCTCAACGCATGCCACCGCGATCACGCCAGCGCTGAGATGGCAAAGCACCGCCTTCGTCTTGGTGTCCGGACGAGGGCGCCTGTTGAGTACCGCTCGATACGAGCGGTGCGCCACTCGCCGTCTGCACGGACCTCGAGGTGCCTCCGTGCGTCGACGCTGGCGTCTCGGACCGGATCTCCTTGACCTGCGCCTCACGCACCAGCACCGGTGGCTTGTGCACGGCCGAAGGTTTCGGCGTGGTCGCTTTGGCCATTACCACTTTATGCGTCGCGACTTTCTTGTTTGCCAGTACCGGCGCCTTTTTCGACGTGCGCGTTGCATGTTCGTGCGTGGCCGCCCTGCTCCTGGGCTGACGGGAAGTCGCCGCAACAACGGCCGACGTATGCCGTGTATCGGCTAGTCTTGGAGGAGGCATGCTCGTACGCGCGACAGGCGCCGCCGGCTTGTCCTGATTCTGGCCAGCCATCACTTCATTGCGCAATTCAAGCGCGTCGGGATTGTCCCGATGCATCGCAAGGATGGCCGCGAGCAACACCTTCGCCGACTCCATGTCGTGACGCTGGAGGCTCTCGCGCACCGCATCGAGCGCAGCGGACATGCTTGCATCGTGACGGCTATCGAGTGCCGGTTCGCGCACCCGGTTGCCCTCCACCTCGGAGGTGCGAGCGACGTCGCTGGCGGTGGTATCGACGGGAGCGGTGTGCATCGAGCCGGGCATCAACGTGTATGCCGCCAGGCCGAGCACGCAGCCCAGCAACAACGCTGCGGCCGTGACCTCGACC
>NZ_CAXTGZ010000427.1:0-5317 GCF_964243625.1 uncultured Caballeronia sp. | reverse complement strand
CTGAACCCTCAAAACCTCGGGAAAGCCCGTAGATAAAGCGTCTCAGGGATTACCCGAATGCCGTCCGGATGGTCGGAATGGGTTTTCTTGAAAATCCGGAAAGACAGATTCCGGTCGCTCCAAGGCAACGAAAACCCCTTAAAAATCAAGCGTCGACGCGTTGCAAAAACTGGCACTGACCTTGCAATACAGAAGGAAGGCCAGCAGGCCCCCAAAAAAAACAAGGAGACCATTCAATGCAGCCCTGTTCACGCAAATCAACCTGATTTCTGCCGACGCCAGACGCGCATCGCCGCAGTCGGGCGCCGGCGCGTTTTTGTCTCACCCTTTTGCCATTTGCCGACCATGCCCGGAACAACTGTGACAACCGTCAAAAAACCTTTTTATAAAATCCTGTATGTGCAGGTGCTGCTGGCTATCGCCATTGGTATCGCGCTCGGGCATTACTATCCCGCGCTCGCCACCGACATGAAGCCGCTCGGCGATGCGTTCATCAAGCTCATCAAGATGGTGATCGGGCCGATCATCTTCTGTACCGTCGTGACCGGGATTGCCGGCATGGAAGACATGAAGAAGGTCGGGCGCGTCGGCGGCAAGGCGCTGCTCTACTTCGAAGTCGTCTCGACGTTCGCGCTCGTGCTCGGCCTCGCCGCCACGCACATCCTGAAGCCGGGTGTGGGCTTTAACATCGATCCGGCTACGCTCGACGGCAAGGCGGTCGCTTCGTATGCTGCGAAGGCGCACGGCCAGACCACGACCGACTTCCTGCTGCACATCATTCCTGACACGATGTCCTCCGCGTTCGCGCAAGGCGAGATCCTGCAGATCCTGCTGATCGCACTCCTGTTCGGCGCGGTGCTGGCCACGGCGGGCGAGAAAGGCCGTGTCGTGACGGGGTTTATCGAAGGGCTGTCGCATATCCTGTTCGGCATCGTGCGCATCATCACGAAGCTGGCCCCGATCGGCGCGTTCGGCGCGATGGCCTTCACCATCGGCAAGTACGGCATCGGTTCGCTGATTCCCATGCTCAAGCTGATCGGCACGTTCTATCTGACGTCGGTGATCTTCGTGGTCGTGGTGCTCGGGATCATCGCAAAGCTGGTGGGCTTCAACATTCTGCGCTTCGTCGCGTACATCAAGGAAGAGATGCTGATCGTGCTGGGCACGAGCTCGTCTGAAGCTGCGTTGCCGCAACTGATGCTCAAGCTCGAAAAGCTCGGCTGCTCGCGCTCGGTGGTGGGCCTCGTGGTGCCGACCGGTTATTCGTTCAACCTCGACGGCACGAACATCTACATGACGATGGCCGTGCTCTTCATTGCACAGGCGACCAACACCGACCTTACCTGGACGCAACAACTGACGCTGCTCGCGGTGACCATGCTGACGTCGAAGGGTGCAAGCGGCGTGACCGGCGCAGGTTTCATCACGCTGGCCGCAACGCTCGCCGTAGTGCCGACCATTCCGCTGTCGGGCATGGTGCTGATCCTCGGCATCGACCGCTTCATGAGCGAATGCCGTGCGCTCACGAACATCGTGGGTAACGGCGTGGCGACGGTGGTCGTGTCGGCATGGGAAAACGAACTGGATCGCGACAAGCTGCGTGACCAGCTCAAGCACGGCGCGGTCGATACCGAAGCCGAAACGGTTTCCTGATCGGCGCTGAAGCGATTCGAACGATCGCACAAAGGAACCAACGGCAATGAAAGCGGCGAAGCATTCTCTGGCGGATGCTTCGCCGCGCGTGTTTACGGGCGCCGGGCATCCGGGCGCCGGGTATCCGGACGCTGCGTTCGAAGCCGCGCGTGCCACAATCGGTGGATCTCACCCATTGGAGCCCGTTCACTTGACGCGGCGATTGCTGGTTTTCCTCGTGCTTCTCGCGGCGCTCTGCGGCGTGTGCGCGCTCACGTGGACTGTTGCGTGGCAGCGCGGCCTTGACGACCTGCGCCAGAACGCGGCGACGCGCGTGGATCGCACGACCGCCGAGCTGAAAAGCACGCTCGCCCGCTACGAATACCTGCCGTATCTGCTGTCGCGCCATCCGTTCGTCCAGGAAGTCCTCGCCGATCCAAACCCGCGTTACGCGGCCCGTGCCGATCGCTATCTCGAAGACCTGAACACGCATGCCCGGGCTACGGCGACTTACATCATCCAGGCGAACGGGCGCTGCGTCGCGGCGAGCAACTGGAACGGCCCGGACAGTTTCGTGGGCGCGGAATACCTGTTCCGCCCGTACTTCGTCGATGCCGTCAAAGGCGGCACCGGGCGCTTCTTCGGACTCGGCACCATCTCGCGCGAGCCGGGATATTTCATCTCGCAGCCGGTTTTCCGCGAGGGCTCGCACGAGATCATCGGCGTGGCGGTCGTGAAGCTGAATCTGGAATGGCTGCAGGGCGCCGATTCCTCGGAACCGCTTCTCGTCACCGATGACCACGGCGTGATCTTCCTGTCCTCCGTGCCGGAGTGGAAATATCACACGCTGCGGCCATTGCCGAAGGACATCGAGGCATCGGTTTACACGGCGCGGCAGTACGCGCAACATCCGGTGACGCCGTTGCCTATGACCATCGTGCGCACGCTCGAAGGCGGCGCGCAGATCGTGCGGGTGGGCGGCGGCCGCGACGCGCCCAGTTATCTCGCGACGCAGCGTGCGCTCGGCGAACCTGACTGGCATCTGATGACGATGGTGTCGCTCGCACCGGCCGTCGATGCTGCGCGCAGCGCGACCATCGTCACGGCGCTGGTGTTCATCTCGCTGTGTTCGGTGGCGTTTTACTGGCGCATGCGCCGTGCGCGAGTGCGCGAAATGATCCGCAGCCGCGCGCTGCTGCAGACCGCTTACGCCGAGCTCAACGAACGCGTGGCGGAGCGGACGGCGGATTTATCGCAGGCGAATGCGTTGCTGACCAGGGAAGTGAGCGAGCGCACGCGCGCTGAGCAGGACCTGCGCGCCGCGCACGACGAGCTCATCCAGGCGAGCAAACTGGCCGCTCTGGGGCAAATGGCTGCGGGCATCACGCACGAACTGAATCAGCCGCTCGCCGCGCTGCGCAGTTTTTCGGACAATACGCGGGTGTTTATCGAACGAGGGGATCATGTCGCCGCGAATGAGAACCTCGAAGCGATCGCCGCGCTCACCGAACGCATGGGCAAGATCACGAATCAACTGAAATTGTTCGTGGCGAAGGCGCGGCCGAAAAATGCGCGTACCGACGTCCGCCGCGCGCTGCGAAACGTGCTCGCCATGCTGCAGCCGCGCATGAAAAACGTGAAGGTCGCGTTCGGCGCGGATGACCAATCGGCTCTCTTTGTACGCTGCGAGGACCTGCGTCTCGAGCAGATCCTGATCAACCTGATCGGCAACGCGCTGGATGCGGTGGTGTCGTGCGACGTGCCGCGTATCGATATCGAGCTGATCACGAACCAGACGACGGTCGAGATCGTCGTGCGGGACAACGGCCCCGGCATTGCGCCCGATATCCTGCCGCGCCTGTTCGAGCCGTTTTTCACGACGAAGGAGATGGGGCACGGCCTGGGGCTCGGCCTGGCTATTTCGTCGGCAATCGCACGCGATTATGGTGGTACGTTGGTCGCGCGCAACGTCGCGCCGCAAATCGAAGTCGATGGACCCGAAGGCGGCACGCAGGCCGACGCCGATCGCTCGCACGGCGCAGAATTCGTGATCACGTTGTTGCGCGCTTAAGCGCCGGCCTGGCGCTGGCCGAGAGAATCAAGCAGGAGCAGGAAGCCATGACAGCAGGACTTCAAGTGATCTTCATCGAAGACGACGAACTGGTGCGGCGCGCGAGCGTGCAAAGTCTCCAGCTCGCCGGTTTCGACGTCGCCGCATTCGGCAGCGTGGAAGGCGCCGCACGGGCTATCGACGCCAGCTTTCCCGGCGTGATCGTGAGCGACATTCGTCTGCCCGGCGCAAGCGGCCTCGATCTGCTCGCGCAATGCCACGAGCGCGCGCCCGAAGTGCCGGTGATCCTCGTCACGGGCCACGGCGATATTTCGATGGCCGTCCAGGCAATGCGCGACGGCGCGTACGATTTCATCGAAAAGCCGTTTGCGTCCGAACGGCTGATCGAAGCCGTCCGTCGCGCGCTTGAACGGCGCAAGCTTGTGCTGGAAAACCGGGCGCTCAGGCGCGAACTCGCGGGACAGAGCAGCGTGGCGCCCAGGATCATCGGGCGCAGTCCCGCCATTGAACAGGTCCGCAAGCTGATCGCGAACGTGGCGCCGACCGATGCCTCCGTGCTGGTCAACGGCGACACCGGCGCGGGCAAGGAACTGATCGCGCGAAGCCTGCACGATCTCTCGCCGCGTCGCGATAAACCGTTTATCGCTGTGAACTGCGGTGCGTTGCCCGAGCAGATGTTCGAATCCGAGATGTTCGGCTACGAAGCCGGCGCGTTCACCGGGGCGCAGAAAAGGCGTATCGGCAAGCTCGAACACGCGTCGGGCGGCACGCTGTTCCTGGATGAAATCGAAAGCATGCCGCTCGCGCTGCAAGTGAAACTCCTGCGCGTCCTGCAGGACGGCGTGCTGGAACGGCTCGGCTCGAACCAGCCGATTCGCGCGAACTGCCGCGTGATTGCGGCGGCCAAGGGCGACATGGAGGAACACATTGCGGCGGGGACCTTCCGGCGTGACCTGATGTATCGGCTGAACGTCGTGACTATCACGCTGCCGCCGCTCGCGGAACGCCGAGAGGATGTGGTGCCGCTCTTCGAGCATTTTCTCCTCGATGCCGCCGTGCGCTACGAGCGCGCCGCGCCGCTCCTGAGCGATCGGCAGCGTGCAGAGCTGATGCAGCGCGACTGGCCGGGGAATGTGCGGGAATTGCGCAATGCGGCTGACCGGATGGTGCTGGGGATCATCGATGAAACGGGTGTTCCTATCGACGCCGCCACGCAGTCGCTCAAGGAGCGCACGGAGCAGTTCGAGCGCGCGGTGATCGGCGAGGCGCTGGAGCAGTGCAGCGGCGTGGTGGCCGCGGCGGCCGACCGGCTGCAGTTGGGCAAGGCCACGCTCTACGAGAAGATCAAGCGGTACGGGCTTGCGGCGAAGGGTGAGGGCGAGCGCTAGGTGTGTGAAGGCACGCCATGAACGAAAACGCCCAGCTTGGCTGGGCGTTTCTTCTGACGAAGTTCAAACTCAGGCGGCGTTCAGCGCCTTGTCGAGCAAGGCATCGAGTTCCGCAAACGTCGGTTCACCCACGTAGCGCTTCAGGATCTTGCCGTTCCTGTCCACCACGAAAGTGGTCGGCGTGAGCTGCACATTGCCGAATTGCTTGGCCGCGCTGCCGTCGTCC
>NZ_CAXTGZ010000426.1:0-5320 GCF_964243625.1 uncultured Caballeronia sp. | reverse complement strand
CGACGCCCACGCCGGCGAAAACCCGCCGGTTCAGCGGCATCCAGAAGCTGCCATTCACAGAAACGCGCGCGCCCGTATAGACGATGCCCGCGTTGGTCACGACCGTCACCGACCCGCGCAGCCGGTACGGCACCGTCCCCAGATGCTCGTACTCGTAGCCGACGAACCCTCCGCCTTCGACCGTGGTGTGAACTTCGTGGACCTGGGAGACGACCGGGTCATCGACATTACTGCGCCCAAGACGAAGCGATATGGCCGGTCCGTATTGCAGCCCGGTGATGCCGCCAAAATCGAATTGTGCGTACGGCCCATACAATTCGAACAAGCGCCCGCCATCGGTCACGTAGCGCACGCCCGGCACAACGCCGACAAATCGATCCTTGCCGCCCGCATAGTCGGTCGTGGAGCCGAGGCCGCCGCCGATCATGCTGGGAAGCATGCCTGGAAGATCGACGGCTGCGGCGTGGCTTGCATGCGCCACGATCAGTCCGCTAAGAAGAAAAGGAACCCGCAGGCCTGCGAGCATCGAGCGCTCGTTTCGCTTATTCATGGGCGATCCGTTGAATGAAGATCAAAGACCAGGAGAGCGCCACTTCCTGAAGCAAAGCGTGCATCGCCTTTACTTTCGTCAAGCGAGTATTTTCAATAAACGTGTTTGTGCCGTATTCGTTTCGCAACCGGAAAAACAGCGTGCGAACGGGATCGCTGACAAGTCAGTAGATCAGCAGGTCAACGTAATCCGGATAACCTGGTCGACCGATATCAGAAAGGTGAGGCGAACGCAATTGACGTCGAACACGCCGATGCGCTGCATGGAGGAAGTAGAAATTGATGTGGCCGTCAGGCGACCGCAGCACTTACGAAACAGTATAGGAAGGCTCCAGCCGGATCATTCCGGCCGTGCTGAAGGACGCGGAGAATAACGGAATGCTTCAGGCTCGATGCGAAAAAGCACCCTTGATTCTGTTCCAGAGTGCAGCGAACCGGTGCGCCGAAGGTTCTGCCTGGGACAACGCGGCGTCGGGATAAGAAAGCCGTTCTTGAGGATGCCGCACTTGCGAAACGAGCAGGCCGATGTACATGGCGATTCTCCCAGCATGTTTTTTAGCACATGGCAAACGAAAGGCGGCCATGTGAACCGTACATCACGCGCAGTAGGCACATCCCTGTGCGTTCTTTAAACCAAGCATTCCGAACTATCTGATGCTGATCGATTCATCCAAGCTGCGCGCGGTTCATCATCGATCGATCCGAAGGCGCCCTGTCTGACGCGGGAGGAAACACGCACCAGCAGCCATCGTCGTGACGAAAGAACAGCAGCGCGCGCAAGCCCCGCGGCAGCGCCGTTTCTACACATACATAACGCCGCCGCCCAACGCGCGTACGGCTGAATTCGGTGACGCGAACAGGTGTCGACAAACCTGGCGCAAGCCATTTTTCGACCTGGGTCCGCAGCGAATGCTCATGCGTGGATTTCATGTGCCGCTCCAACAAACGATTCCTGCCCAACTTCGTCCGCCTCGCTTGGCACGTCCGGCGTCTTCCGCCCGACACCTTCAAGCGAGCTTTGCATCATCGTGCTGCTGGCGGAAGAAGCTCTCAGTGCGCTACACCGCGCGAGATTCCTCAAATCCGCCAACTGAGCAACAAGCTGTCTAGCCGTTCTGCGTTTCATACGCCCTCCCGCAACGCACCACACACCTCAGAAAGCACTTTAACTCTATGCCTCCATTACCCGTCGCGGTGTGACTTAGGCAAAATCGCAACAATTTTTAACGAGGTAGGTTCGGGGAAGGTTCAAATCGAAGACGTGCGACAGACGCGTCCTTTGAATGTTTATCGGCAGGCAGGAACCGGGACTTGAGGGAGACAGCGAGTTCCACCGCTTCTTGCTCAACGCCAGGCGAAGCGGCGGTGTGAAAACTCGCAGAAATCCTGCTTGGCTACGGGTTATCCCACCCCTACATTCCTCCGCTGTCATGCCGTAAATGAGTCAGGCATGGCGATCGGCAGCGCCCGACGCCCCACATATTCGTACACACGGTTCAACACAGGCGACGGCGGTAGACATGAATAAGATGACGTTGAATCAAAAGCTCGGATCGATGATCGCCGTGCTTTGGCTCGGACTTGTGGCGATTGGATTCATAGGAGCGTGGCAAAGCCGTTCTGCCACACTCGATGACCGGCGCGACCAATTGAAAGCGCTGGTGGCGCAGGGCGCGAGCATGACGGCGCATTTCCAGAGCCTTGCCGCAAACAAGACGATCTCCGAAGACGAAGCGAAAAAGCGCGCGCTCGATGTCCTCGGTTCCATGCGATACGGTACCGACGGCTACATCTCGGTCAACGACTCGCGCCCCGTCATGATCATGCATCCGATCAAACCCGCGCTGAACGGCCAGAACCTGGCCAACTTCGCCGATCCCGACGGCAACAAACTGTTCGTCAATATCGTCACCGCGGGTAATTCGACGCCCGAAGGCGGTTTTATCAGTTACCTGTGGTCGAAGCCCGGCAGCGAAAAGCCGGTGCCGAAGATCAGCTTCGCCAATCACTTCGTGCCGTGGGACTGGTACATCGTGACCGGCATGTACACCGACGATATCCAGAGAGCCTTCTACGCGAGCGCATTGCGCTGGTTCGCGATCACGGCGGTGCTCGGCGTGCTGGCGTCGCTCGTCATGTTGCTGGTGTTGCGCAGTATCAAGCGTGAACTTGGTGGCGATCCGTCCATTGCGGTCAGCGCGGCGCAACGCATTGCCCGCGGCGACCTGACCACGCATGTACCGCTTGCCGCAGGCGATTCACACAGCCTGATGTACGCACTGAGCGAGATGCAAAGCGGTTTGGTCGAGACCGTATCGCGGGTTCGTGCCGGAACCGAGAATATCAACGTGGGGGCATCGGAGATTGCTGCAGGCAACACCGACCTGTCGCAGCGCACGGAGCAGCAAGCCGCCGCGCTCGTGCAGACGGCATCGAGCATGGACGAGATGACGGCAAACGTGAAGCAGAACGCCGATAGCGCCACGCAAGCGGCGAAACTCGCGGGCGAAGCCGCCGATGTCGCCCAGCGCGGCAGCGGCGTGGTCGAAGAAGTGATCCACACCATGACGCGCATCACCGAAAGCTCGAAGCAGATTGGCGACATCATCGGCGTGATCGACGGCATTGCGTTCCAGACGAACATCCTCGCATTGAACGCAGCCGTTGAAGCGGCTCGGGCAGGCGAGCAAGGACGTGGCTTCGCGGTCGTGGCGGCGGAAGTGCGCAGCCTCGCGCAGCGTTCGGCGACGGCTGCGAAAGAGATCAAGGCGCTGATCGGGACGTCGACGGATACGGTGAAAGAAGGGGCGTCGCTGGTATCGAACGCGGGCGCGACGATGGGCGAGATCGTGAGCTCGGTGCGTCGCGTGAACGAGATCCTCGATGAAATCAGCCACGCTTCCAACGAGCAAAGCGCGGGCATCGAACAGGTGAACCGTGCGGTGGGCGAGATGGATCAGGTCACGCAGCAAAATGCGGCGCTGGTTGAAGAGGCAGCGGCCGCGGCGCATTCACTGAAGGATCAGGTCGATGTGCTGCGCGAAGCGATCGGAAGTTTTTCGCTGCCGGCTTGAAGGTAGTCTGGACGCGAGCTTCTGGTGCTGGTCACGTCCAGAATCCCTCGTGCACGACGGCCGCTTCATCTTCAATAAGCGGCCCGACCACGCTCACCTTCCGCTGCCCTCGCGCGAACACCTCGCGGCATGGCAGCGAGAAGGTCGGGTTTTCCGGATGAGCGCCGGTAATCTCGAGCAAACGCCGCTCGGACATTGCATACACGACACGTCCAATATTGCACCAATAGATTGCGCCCGAACACATGCAGCACGGCTCGGCATTCGTATAGAGCGTGCACTTCAGCAACTGCTCCGGCGACAGCTCCTTCGCCGCCTGCGCGGCGGCGCGCAACTCGGCATGCTGCGTGGGGTCGCCTAGCGGTGGCATGGAATTGTTGCCCGCTTGCCCGACGATCCGGCCGTGTTCGTCGGCTATGAGCGCGGCGAACGGATGCCGTCCATCACGTCTCGACTTCTCCGATAACGCGATCACCTCGCGCAGCAGCGCCATGTCCCGTTCATTTGCATTTGTATTTGTATTTTCGTTCATGGTGTCCTTTTCCTTTAGCCGCGTACTGGATGATCGAGGAAAAAGCGCATCATGGCCGCGCTGGCGTCAGGGCCGGTTGCATCGGTGTACGAACCTCGTGCACTTCCACCTGCCCACGCGTGCGGCGCGCCATGGATGAGCCATAGTTCGGCATCCACGCCATCGGCGGATTTCACGCGTTCCACGGTGCTCTTGCGCTTGCCCGGCTCGGCGCTTGTGGCTTCATCGAACACCACGGCCTGGCCGCCGAACGCACGCAATAATTCCGCGGCATTCGATGGATGCACGGTGGTATCGGCGTCTCCGTGAAAGACGATCATCGGCCGTTTTGGCGATTCGATATCGCGGGCGCTCACAGACTTCCCGCCGCGCATGGCCGCGAGCGCCGACGGCAGATCGTGTGCGGAGCCCGCCGCAAGCCCGGAATGCACGCACGCCGCGGCGTAAAGATCGGGATATGCGTGGATCATGATCGCGGCCATTGCGCCGCCCGCCGACAAACCCGCCACATACACACGCGCCGGATCGACGGCGTACTTCGCCATCACCTCGCGCGTGATGCCCGCGATCAACGATGGCTCTCCGGAGTCGCGCCGCTGATCGGCCGGCTTGAACCAGTTCCAGCACTTCGATGCATTCGCCTGCTGCGGCTGCACGGGATACACGACGATGCACCCATCGCGCTCGGCCAATGCGTTCATCTGCGTGCCGGCGGCGAAATCATCGGCGTCTTGCGTGCAGCCGTGGAGCATCACGACGAGCGGCATTGGTTGGCCGTTGTACTTCGTCGGCACATACAACTTGTATGTCCGCAGTCCCGCCGCGTTCGCATGGGTATGCGTGCTGAACGTGCCGGACGTTTGTGCAGGCGGCGTGTCCGCTGTGAACGCTTGCTGCGCGTGCGGTGCATGCGCTCCCAGTGCGCGCTGCAGCGCCGCGGTCGCTTCCTTCGGGCCGCGTGTGCGCAGCAACTTCATTGCATCCTGCATGGAGTGCAGGAATCCGTCGTCGAGTTTCATTATTTTTCCAGTAGTAGCTGTTGGAGCGCTCAGCCGATCCGGCCGGCCAGCGCTGCTTTCACCGCCGGCGATGCGTGGAATGCGCCAAGCACGACTATCGATGCAATCGTTTCCAGCGCGAGTTCAGGCGTGACGTCGGCGGCGAT
>NZ_CAXTGZ010000425.1:0-5331 GCF_964243625.1 uncultured Caballeronia sp. | reverse complement strand
CGCCTCAGCGGTATTCTGCGGCAGTACCTTTACCCACGGTCAGTTGGGACCGAACCGAACCCGCCCAGTCCAACCAGAACCCATCGGAACAGAAATCCATGCCCACCTATCCGGCCACGAAAAAGCTGTTCGCCTGCCTGTTTCTCGCGCTGACTTCATTCGGTGCCTCCGCCCAGAGCAAGGAAGACGCAACCTGCCACACGGTCCGTTTCGTCGATATCGGTTGGACCGACATCACGTCGACCACCGCGCTGGCATCGGTGGTATTCGAAGGCCTGGGCTACAACCCCAAAGTCACCGTCGCCTCGGTCCCCATCTCGCTGGCAGGCCTCAAAAGCAAGCAGATCGATGTATCGCTCGGATACTGGTGGCCAGTGCAGGAAAAGGTGGTCCAGCCGTTCATCGATTCGAAAGCCATCGACAAACTCGATCCGCCCAATCTCTCCGGCGCAAAAGCCACGCTCGCCGTGCCGAGCTATGAATACGACGCGGGCCTGAAGACGTTCCAGGACATCGCGAAGCATAAGGATGAACTCGACGGCAAGATCTACGGCATCGAACCGGGCAGCAGCGCGAACGCGCAAATCCAGAAGATGATCGATACCAACCAGTTCGGACTCGGCGGTTTCAAGCTCGTGCAATCGAGCGAAGCGGGCATGCTGGTAACGGTCGATCGCGCAGTCCGCGACAAGAAATGGGTCGTGTTCGTCGGCTGGGAACCGCATCCCATGAACATCCAGGTCAAGATGAATTACCTCGCCGGCGGCGACGAAGTCTTCGGTCCGAACTACGGCGAAGCGCGCGTCTACACGCTGACGAACCCTGACTTCCTGACGCGTTGCCCGAACGCCGGAAAGCTCGTATCGAATCTTCGCTTCACAACGCAACTCGAGAACCAGTTGATGATTCCCGTCATGGCGAAAGAGCGCCCGACCGACGCGGCAAAGGCTTATCTGAAGAAAAATCCGCAAGTGCTCGACGCATGGCTTGCGGGCGTGAAGACAGTGGACGGCAAGGATGGCTTGCCGGCAGTCAAGCAATATCTTGGCCTTTGAAAGGACGGCGTGACATGAACTACGAAGTAATCGTGACGTGCGCGGTAACGGGCGCAGGCGACACCACCGGCAAACATCCGGCGATTCCGGTCACACCGAAACAGATCGCGGAAGCGGCGATCGAAGCCGCGCATGCAGGCGCAACAGTCGCGCACTGTCACGTCCGCGATCCGAAAACGGGGCGCGGCAGCCGCGATCCGGCGTTGTATCGCGAAGTCGTGGACCGCATCCGGTCATCGGACGTGGACGTGATCATCAACCTCACGGCCGGTATGGGCGGCGATCTGGAAATCGGCGCAGGCGAGTCGCCGATGGAATTCGGCGCCGCCACGGATCTCGTCGGCGGATTGACGCGCCTCGTGCACGTGGAAGAGTTGCTGCCGGAGATCTGCACGCTCGACTGCGGCACGCTCAATTTCGGCGACGGCGACACCATCTATGTTTCGACGCCCGCGCAACTTCGGGCGGGCGCAAGACGCATCCAGGAACTGGGTGTGAAGCCCGAACTCGAGATCTTCGATACCGGCCATCTCTGGTTCGCGAAGCAAATGCAAAAGGAAGGGCTGCTCGACGACGCCCCTTTGTTCCAGCTTTGCATGGGCATTCCATGGGGTGCGCCGGCCGACGTCGGCACGCTCAAGTCGATGGTCGACAACATGCCGGCGGGCGCGCAGTGGGCGGGCTTTGGTATAGGCCGGATGCAGATGCCGATGGTCGCCCAAGCAATGCTTCTGGGCGGTCATGTTCGCGTCGGACTGGAAGACAACTTGTATCTGGATCGTGGTGTGCACGCGAGCAACGGGACGCTCGTACAGCGCGCGGTTGAGATCATCGAACGGCTGGGTGGGCGTGCGCTGACGCCTGCCGAAGGCCGCAAGAAACTCAAGCTCCCCGCACGCGGCGAACGTTTGCTCGATCGTCGCAAGATCGAGCAGTTTGCTTGAATTCAGATTACTAAGGAATCCAGTATATGCAAGTGAAGACGTTTGCTGCGTTGGGCGTTGGCGTGATCGGAAGCGGATGGGTATCGAGGGCACTGGCGCACGGACTTGACGTGGTTGCGTGGGACCCGGCGCCGGGCGCCGAGGAGCAGTTGAGAAAGAATGTGGCCAATGCCTGGCCCGCACTTGAGCGGGTCGGGCTTGCCGAAGGGGCATCGAAGGCACGGTTGCGGTTCGTCGAGACGGTCGAGGAATGTGTCGCCGACGCCGACTTCATCCAGGAAAGCGCGCCCGAGCGCGAAGACCTGAAACTGAGCCTTCACGAGCGCGTTACGAAGGCGGCCAAGCCTGAAGCGATCATTGCTTCGTCAACATCAGGCTTGCTGCCAACGGACTTCTACGCGAGGGCAAAGGACCCGTCGCGTTGCATCGTCGGCCATCCGTTCAATCCGGTTTATCTCTTGCCGCTTGTTGAAGTTTTGGGCGGCGAACAGACGTCTGAAGAAACGTTGAAAGCGGCGTCGACTTTTTATGAATCCATCGGCATGCGCCCGTTGCGCGTGAGGAAGGAAGTGCCGGGGTTCATTGCGGACCGGCTGCTTGAGGCGCTGTGGCGCGAAGCGCTGCATCTGGTGAACGAAGGCGTGGCGACGACCGGTGAAATCGATGACGCCATTCGTTTTGGCGCCGGCATCCGCTGGTCGTTCATGGGCACGTTCCTGACCTATACGCTTGCGGGTGGAGAGGCCGGCATGCGCCATTTCATGCAGCAATTCGGACCGGCGCTAGAATTGCCGTGGACCAAACTGGTTGCACCCAAGCTGACGGATGAACTCATCGACCGCGTGGTGGAAGGCACGACCGAGCAGCAAGGTTCGCATTCGATCAAGCAACTGGAGCGTTATCGCGATGACTGCATCACGAGCGTCCTCACCGCGATAGCCGAAGCGAAATCGCGCCACGGCATCACGGACTAAGCGGCCATCAATGGAAAACTGCACTATCCATCGCGACACGGTGAGGCCCGAGTGGGTCGACTACAACGGACATTTGCGTGACGCGTTCTACATGCTGATCTTCAGCCTCGCCACCGATGCGTTCATGGACCGCATCGGTCTGGATGAAGCGGGCCGTGCAGCCCGTGGCCGCTCGCTGTTCACGCTCGAGGCGCACATCAATTATCTGCATGAGATCAAGGAAGGCGCGGCGGTTCGCGTGGAGGCATCGGTGCTTGCATTCGATGCCAAGCGCGTCCACCTCTACATGGAGATGTTCGAAGGCGAGGGCGCCGAGCCCGTCTCGGCGAGTGAGCAGATGCTGCTGCACGTCGACATGACGAACGGCGCGAAATCGGCAGTCTTCGATACGGAAGTTGCCGCCCGTATCGAAGAGATGCATGCCGGGTCGATCAAGGAGGCGCGTTACGCCGGGCGCGTGATCGGCTTGCCTTCCAGATCCCGTTCGCCCGCTGGAACCAAACCCGCGTGAGCGCGCCAGGTCCGCAGCAACAATGCGTTCGTCACTACGCTCACGCTTGAGAACGCCATCGCGGCACCGGCGAGCATCGGGTTGAGCAGGCCGAATGCGGCGAGTGGAATGCCGATCAGGTTGTACACGAACGCCCAGAACAGGTTCTGCTGGATCTTGCGATACGTGCGCCGAGCGATATCGATAGCGTCCGCCACCAGCGCCGGGTCACCGCGCATCAGCGTGATACCGGCGGCTTCCATGGCGACATCGGTGCCGGTCGCCATCGCTATGCCGATGTCCGCTGCGGCGAGCGCGGGCGCGTCGTTGATGCCGTCGCCGGCCATCGCGACTGCGCCTGTGGCACGCGCTTTCAATTCGGCGATCACGCGCGCCTTGTCGGCGGGGAGCATTTGCGCGTGCACGGCATCGGGCGCAATGCCGAGCGATTTTGCAACACTCGTCGCGCTGCCGGCGTTGTCGCCGGTAATGAGGACGCTCTGGATGCCCATCGCGCTCAATCGGGCGATGGCTTCGCGCGCACCGGGTTTCACGGAGTCGCCAAAGGCCAGCAGCGCGAGCACGCGGGCGGGAGCGCCCAGGTCCACGAGCCACGACACCGTATTGCCGAGTTTTTCCAGTTCTGCGGCCCGTGTTGCAAGACCGTCCGGTGCGACAAGCCGCAATTCTTCCAGCCAGCGCGCGCTGGCAACCGCCAGATGACGCTCGGCGACGCGCGCTTCCACGCCGCGTCCGGCGACGGCCTTCGCGTCGCTTGCGTTGACCGGCTGAAGCGACTCGGCATCGGCGGCGGCAACGACCGCGCGCGCCAACGGATGATCGCTCAGCCGCTGGACGGCGGCGGCCAGCGCCAAGGCTTCTTTCCTGTCCACGCCGTCAGCGGCATCGAACGCGGTCATCGACGGACGGCCGACAGTCAGCGTGCCGGTTTTATCGAAGGCAACAATTCTGATCCGATGCGCCATTTCCAGCGCCTGCGGGTCCTTGATCAGCACGCCGTGCCGCGCCGCAACGCCGGTCCCGGCCATGATCGCGGCGGGCGTCGCGAGCCCGAGCGCGCACGGACATGCAATCACGAGCACCGCGACCGCGTTCAGCACGGCCGTCTCGGCGCCCGCGCCCACAGCCAGCCAACCGACCAGCGTCACGAGCGCGATCACCAGGATCACCGGCACGAAGATCGCCGATACCCGGTCGACGAGCCGCTGTATCGGGGCTTTCTCGGCCTGCGCCGATTCCACCAGCCGGATGATCCGTGCAAGCGTCGTTTCCGCGCCGGTCGCAGTCGTTTCGACGGCAATCGCGCCTTCGCCGTTGATCGATCCCGCCGTCACCCGCGCGCCAGTTTCCTTCGCGACCGGCAGGCTCTCGCCGGTAATCAGCGATTCATCCACGTGCGTGCGGCCCTCGCGGATCACGCCGTCCACGGGCATCCGTTCGCCCGGCCGGACGATCGCCACATCGCCTTTGCGCACTTCGGCCAAGGCGATATCGCGTTCCTGGCCGGTCGCGGCATCGCGAATCCGGGCACGGTCGGGGCGCAGCGCGTCGAGGGCGCGGATGGCGTCGGTGGTCTGGCGCTTCGCGCGCGCTTCGAGCCATTTGCCGAAGCGCACGAGCGTGATCACGACCGCGGCGGCCTCGAAGTAGAGGTGGGCCGACTGACCGGGATGTGCAAACAACTCGTAGACGCTCAAACCCCACGCCGCCGATGTCCCCAGCGTGACCAGCAAGTCCATATTGCCTTCGCCGGAGCGCACCGCCTTGAAGCCGCCGACGTAAAACCGCGCGCCGAGCACGAACTGGACGATGCTCGCCAACGCGAGCGATACCCACACGCCAAGGTT